>JAKBCJ010000560.1 GCA_021807975.1 Pseudomonadota bacterium
CGAAGATCGCCTCGCTGGGCATCGGGCGGAAGTTCCAGAAGCCGACGGTGTTCGAGCCGCATACGGTCTGGGATAATCTGCTGCTGGCACTGGCCGGGGATCGCAGCCCTCGGTTCAGCCTGTTCGCGCGGGAGACCGCGGCCGAAAAGCGCCAGATCGAATCGATCCTTGAAACGACGCGGTTGACCGACCAGCGGCATCGCCGGTCGGCGGATTTGTCGCACGGGCAGAAGCAGTGGCTGGAGATCGGCATGCTGCTGGCGCAGGAACCGCGGTTGCTGCTGGTGGACGAACCGGTAGCCGGCATGACCGACGCCGAAACCGAACAGACGGCGGTGCTGCTGCGGGAGATCAACAAGACCCGCAGCGTAGTGGTGGTGGAGCACGACATGGCGTTCGTGCGGGCACTGGGCGTGAAGGTCACCGTGCTGCACGAAGGGTCCGTGCTGTCGGAGGGTTCCATCGACTTTGTCAGCGATGATCCAAAGGTCATCGAAGTATATCTTGGCCGTTAAGATTAGAGGGCGCTGATGCTGGAGGTAGAAAACATCGATCTCTACTACGGTGCGGCCATCGCGCTGCGGAAGGTGTCGATCAAGGCGGAGGTCGGTGCGGTCACCTGCCTGCTGGGGCGCAACGGGGTTGGCAAAACCTCGATGCTGCGCGCGATCACGGGCGCTCACCCGATTTCCGCCGGGTCCATCAAGTGGGAGGGGAAGGAGATTTCCCGCCTGCCGATATACGACCGAGCGAAGCGGGGTATCGCGTGGGTGCCGCAGGGACGCGATGTGTTTCCGTTGTTGACGGTGCGGGAAAACCTCGAAACCGGGTTTGCCGTGTTGCCGCGCGGGCAGCGCAAGGTGCCGGACGAGATATTCGACCTGTTTCCGGTGTTGAAGACCATGCTGGGCCGGCGCGGCGGCGACCTGTCCGGCGGCCAGCAGCAGCAACTCTCCATCGCTCGGGCGTTGGTCATGAAGCCCCGGCTGATCGTGCTGGATGAACCGACCGAGGGGATTCAACCCAGCATCATCAAGGATATCGGCCGGGTGATTGCGCTGTTGCGGAGCAGGGGGGATATGGCCATCCTGCTGGTGGAACAGTATTTCGATTTTGCCCGGGAACTCGCGCAGACCATGGTGGTCATGGATCGCGGCGACATCGTTCTGGCAGGGCGGCGAGAGGACCTCGACGAAGCTGATGTACGACGGCGCCTCTCTGTCTGAACCAAGCCTGCTGCAACGCGCGGTCGGGGAACTGCGGATCGCGGTCAAGCGGTTCGGGGCCGAAACGGTGCTGGACGAACTTCGCCAGGCCGGGTGCCTGAAGGCGCGGTTTCCGCGGCGGATCGTGCCCGGCTGGATGGATGCGGTGATGTTGAACACTGGCGGCGGGGTGGCCGGTGGCGATCGGCTGGACTTGGCGTTCCGGGTCGGGGTTGGCGGGCAGGTCACGATCGCGGCCCAGGCGGCGGAGCGGTTCTATCGCGCGCTGGCGGCGGATGCGCCGTCGCGGGTGCGTACGCGGTTGATGGTGGGGGCCGGTGCGGCGCTGGAATGGTTGCCGCAGGAGACGATCCTGTTCAACCACAGCGCGCTGGATCGGCGGCTGGAGGTTGATCTGGCGGCGGACGGGCGTTTCCTGGGCGTCGAGACGATCGTGTTCGGGCGCGCGGCGATGGGGGAAACCGTGCGCCAGGGCTGGCTGCGCGATCTGATCCGGGTGCGGCGTGGCGAGGAACTGCTGCTGCACGACGCGATCCGGCTGGATGGCGATATCGCCGCGGTGCTGGGCCGTCCGGCGATTGGCGGCGGCGCGTCGGTGGTGGCGACGATGGTGTATGTGGCGCCGGATGCCGGCGCGAAGCTGGAAGCGGTGCGGGATGCGCTGGGACCGGCGGAGGCCGGCGTCAGTGTCTGGAACGGAATGATGGTCGCGCGTATCGTTGGGGCGAACAGCGCTTCGGTGCGGGCGGCGGTGGTGGCGACGCTGGCGGTGTTGCGGGACGCGCGACCGCCGCCACGTGTTTGGTTGTGCTAGGGGAATGATCGGATGAACCTGACTCCGCGGGAAAAAGACAAGCTGCTGATCAGCATGGCCGCCATGGTCGCCCGGCGGCGGCTGGAGCGGGGGGTGAAGCTGAACCATCCCGAGGCGGTGGCGCTGATCACCGATTTCGTGGTGGAAGGCGCGCGCGACGGACGCAGCGTGGCGGACCTGATGGAGGCCGGCGCGAAAGTGCTGACACGCGATCAGGTGATGGCCGGGATTGCGGAGATGATCCACGACGTGCAGGTGGAAGCGACGTTCCCGGACGGGACGAAGCTGGTCACCGTGCATGAACCGATTCGGTAGAGAGACGAAATCATGATCCCCGGTGAACTGTTTCCCGAACCTGGCGACATCGAACTGAACGCGGGGTTGCCGCGGTTGGTGCTGACGGTGGCCAATACCGGCGACCGGCCGATCCAGGTTGGCAGCCACTACCATTTCGCTGAAACCAACGCGGCGCTGTCGTTCGATCGAGCGCTGGCGAAGGGGCAGCGGCTGGATATCGCCGCCGGAACCGCCGTGCGGTTCGAACCGGGCCAAACGCGGGAGGTTACGCTGGTGCCCTATCGTGGGCTGCGCGCGGTGTTCGGCTTTCGGGGTCAGGTGATGGGGGCGTTGGACTAATGGCTCGTATTACGCGTGCGGCTTATGCCGATATGTTCGGGCCGACCACCGGGGACCGGGTGCGGCTGGCCGATACCGACCTGATCGTGGAGGTGGAGAAGGACTTCACCATCTATGGCGAGGAAGTGAAATTCGGCGGCGGCAAGGTGATCCGCGACGGCATGGGACAGTCGCAGTTATCCCGGGCGCAGGGTGCCGTGGATACCGTGATTACCAATGCGCTGATCATCGATCATTGGGGGATCGTAAAGGCGGACGTAGCGATCACCGATGGCCGGATCGCGGGCATCGGTAAGGCGGGCAATCCGGATGTACAGCCGGGCGTGGATATCATCGTCGGGCCCGGGACGGAGGTGATTGCCGGCGAGGGCAAGATCCTGACCGCGG
>JAKBCJ010000561.1 GCA_021807975.1 Pseudomonadota bacterium
CCGACGCCGTGACAGACAGAGATTTTCGCGCCCGGAATTTGCGCGGGGGCAATGCCGCGCATCTGCCGCACGCTTTCCTGCAACGCATACATCCCGTACATACCAGAGTGCATGTACGACAGTCCGCCGCCATTCGTGTTCAATGGCAACGATCCGCCCGGGGCGGTGTTGCGCCCGGCGATGAAGGCCGCGGCCTCTCCTTTCGGCAGGAACCCGAGGTCTTCCAGGCCGTAGATCGGCAGATGCGCGAAGGCGTCGTAGATCATCAGGTGATCAACGTCCTTGTGCGTGATTCCGGCCTCCTTGAACGCCGTCGGCCCCGCGACGCGGAACGCCCGGGATGATGTGAAGTCTTCCATCTGGCTGACCATCGGGGTTTCGGCGCTTTCCCCGGTGCCGAGTATATAGACCGGTTTGGTCGGGAAATCCTTGGCGCGATCGGCCGAGGTCAGGATCAGCGCGCCGCCGCCATCGGTGACCAGGCAGCACATCAGCAGGCGGAACGGCCATGCGATCATGCGGCTGTTCAGCACGTCGTCGGTGGTAATCAGATTGCGGAAGGTCGCGCGGGGGTTCTTCGACGCCCATTCGCGCTGTACCACGGCGACCTGGGCGATCTGCTCCTCGGTCACGCCATAGGTTTTCATGTAGCGCAACACCGGGATGGTGAACATGCTGGGCGGGCCCATTGGACCGAACGGCTGTTCGAACTGGCCGTTCAACGACTGCGGATGCACCGCGCGCATCGGGTTGCCGATGCGCGATTTGCCGGATTCGCCATGCGTGATCAGGATGGTTTTTGCCAGACCCGCCTCGATCGCCGCCGCCGCGTGGCGGACGTGGATCATGAAGCTGCAGCCGCCGACGGCGGTGCCGTCGATCCAGGTCGGCGTGATGCCCAGGTAATGCGCGAGCTGAACCGGGGTTTCGTTGGCACAGGCGATGCCATCGATATCCGATGGCTTCAGGCCGCAATCGGCCATCGCGTTCAGGGCGGCGTCGGCGTGCAGCCCGATCTGCGACAGATCGGTGATAACGCCCATCTTGGTGGTTTCGGCGGCGCCGACCACGGCAACTGTATTGTGCGGCATGGGATCAGCCTTTCGCGGTCGCTGCGGGGCGGAACAACGGAAGCGTAATGGTGTCGGTCTGCGGTTCGAACACGACCTCCAGCGGCATATCCAACTGCAATGCCTCCGGCGTCTGCTCGCATTCGACGATGTTGGTCATCATGCGCGGGCCTTCGGCCAGTTCGACCACCGCGATGGCATAGGGCGGGGTGAAGCCCGGCGCCGGACGATGATGAATAACGTAGCTGTACAGGATGGCCTTGCCGCTGGCCGGGGTCACGGAGACCTTGCGGGACGCGCACACCGGGCAGAACGGACGCGGCGGGAAGTACACTTTGCTGCAATCGTCGCAGCGTTGCAGCAGCAACTGGTTGGCTTTGGTGCCGTCCCAGAAATGCTGCGTTTCGGGGGTCGGCTGCGGCAGAGCGCGTCCGGGGGTCGCCATGGTTCGTTGTCCTCCAGTCTGATGCGGACGATGCTAAGGCACCGAACGCGAGCCGGCAACTTACGCCGCGCCCGGGTTCACCCAAGCAGCACGGCTTTGCCGATAACCGCCCGGTCGATGACCGCCTGCAACGCTTCGGCGGCCTGCTCCAAACGGAATGTGTGGGAAATGCGGGGACGCAGCCTGCCCTGTTCCGCCAGCGCCACAAGCGCCTTCATATTGGCCATCGCCAGGTCCGGGTCGGCCTCGTTCAATCCGCCGACGCGCACGCCGATCGCCTCGATTTCCTTGATCAGCAGATAGTTGCTTTTGATATTTGTTGGCCCGCCGCCGAGAAAACCCAGTATCAGCAGGCGTCCGCCCCGGGCGAGGCAGCGCAGCGATTCCTCCGCCACCTTGTCGCCGATCGGGTCATAGACGATGTCCACCCCGCGCCCGCCGGTCAGTTGCTTCACCCGATCGACGAAGCCGGACCGGTAACCGATCGCGTGATCGGCACCTTCCTCCAGACAGACATTACGCTTTTCCTCGGTCCCGGCAGTCGCGATCACCTTGGCGCCGAACGCTTTCGCGACCTGGATCGCGGCGATACCGATGCCACCGGCCGCGCCATGGACCAGCACCCATTCGCCGGCCCGCATCCGCCCGCGCTGCAGCAGCGCGTGATAGGCGGTTGTATAGGCGCCTCGAAACACACCGGCCTGCGCCATGGTCAGGCCCGTTGGCACTTTGTCGCACAGCACCGCTTTGGCATTGCCAATTTCGGCCATCGCACCCAGTGCGTGGCGCGACATCACGGCGTCCCCGGCCGCGAATCCCGAGACGCCGGGGCCAACCGCGATAACGTGTCCGGCGGCTTCACTGCCCGGAATGAACGGCGGCTCAGGCCGGAACTGATAGGTGCCGGCCAGCATTAAAACATCGACATATTGAACGCCGCGCGCCTCAATTCGCACCTGAATCTCTCCCGGGCCGGGCGGGGCCGGGTCAGGGACCGTACGAAGCGCAAGCACATCCGGCCCGCCGAACATTTCGCATACCATTGCTTTCACAGGAAATTCCTCGATATTGGAGCATCTGATCATAGCCAAAACCCGGCCCGGGACAAACCTCCTGCGGTCTTGGCTTGATTGGCGTCAAAAGCATCCGGTAGAATTTCCGCTTACCCGCCTACCGATCTTTTTTCACCATTGCGAGGTTGTGAATGTCCACTGCGGCACCGTTGGCCGGTTCTAATCAAGCCGGACACGCAGACAACATGGATGTTCTCGACGGGTTACTGGGAACACCCTTGCTGCGGGGCCTGGATTTGGCCGTCCTGACCAAGCTGGCGGCCATCGGCCAACTGGCTCACTATGAGGAAGGGATAGAAATCTGCCGCCAGGGCGGGATGGCCGATCGGCTCTTTATCGTGATGACCGGTCAACTGGCCGGTTTTACCACCGCGGCCGGCGGCATGACAGCCGTCGTCGAAGTGATCCAGGCCGGCGGAACGCTTGGACTGGCAACCGTTCTGGCACGTCTGCCCTGGCTGATGGGCGTC
>JAKBCJ010000088.1 GCA_021807975.1 Pseudomonadota bacterium
GCTCCATCACCGCGGTAAAGAACCCGTCCGTCCCATGCCGGGCGGGCGTCAGCGACAGGAATGGGCCGCTGTTCGGCGGCGGCTGATCCAGCGGCCAGGCATCGGCCAGCGGGATGACCGCGAAATCGGGGTGGCGAGCAAGGAAGCCGGACACCTGAGCCTCGTTCTCCTCTGCCAGAAGCGAGCACGTAGCGTAAACCAAACGCCCGCCCTTGCGAACCAGTGTCTGTGCGGTATCCAAAATGCTGGCTTGTTTGGGCACCAGTTCGGCCAGATCGGCTTCCCTTAACCGCAGCCGGGCGTCCGGGTTCCGCCGCCATGTGCCCGTCCCCGTACACGGTGCATCGACCAATACCCGGTCAAACGTGCCGGCCCGTCGTTTCAGCCATTTGTCGCCGGCTTCGACGAGATGCCGCTCCACATTATGCACCCCCGCCCGGCGCAGCCGGCGCACCGCCCCATCCAACCGTGGGGCGGAAACGTCGCAGGCCACGATCTGGCCGCGGTTCTGCATCGCCCCGGCGAGTGCCAGCGTCTTGCCGCCCGCCCCGGCGCACCAATCCACCACCCGCATGCCCGGTTCGGCCGCCACCATCGCCGCGACTAACTGGCTACCCTCATCCTGGATCTCGATCAGGCCAGACTGAAAGGCGGGACCGCTGGTCACCGGCCGGCGGCCGTCGATGCGCAGGCCCCAGGGCGAGAACTTAGTCGGCTCGGCTTCCCAGCCCTCGGCAGCCAATGCCGCCAGCGCCTCCGCCCGGTCGCCCTTCAGCAGGTTGACGCGCATATCCAGCGACGCCGGTTCCGACAACGCGGCCATCTCGGCCGGCAGGCTGGTGCCGAAATGCGCGGCGAGGCGCGGCAGCAGCCAGTCAGGGATTTCCAGCCGCACCGCCTCGGGCATCGTGGGGTGATTCAGCGTATGCCCGGCGATCTTGGACAACACCGCGTTCTCGGCGCCGGACAGCGGCATCGGCGCGAACTGCCCGCCGGAGAACGCCTGCGCGACACCGGCTTTCGCCCAGCCTTCCAACAGCAACGAGGCGGCAACCAGTAGACGCGGGCTTTGCTTGGTATCGCCCAACCACCACGCCAGCCGGCGGCGGGCGCGCAGCACGCTCCAGACCCGGTCGGACACCGCCCGCCGGTCGCCGGACCCGATGTATCGGCGGGAGCGGAAGAAGTCGTTGGCAACCGCATCCGCGGGGCGTTTCGACGCGCCTTCGATCACCTCCAGCAGATCGATCGCGGCGGCGATTCTGGCGGAGGGGGTCAAATCGGCAGGTCGGGCGAGGCCGACGAATAAGGCACTTCAGTCACCATTGGCTGAGAACATGAACGGACCGGATACACAAGACGCGCTGGTTTGGCCATTTGAATCGTCCCCCCGCGCGATGGCCGGGTGTTATGCCGCAAGATGGCAGGCCACCCTATGGCCGGGCCGAACCTCGCGCAGCTTCGGCTCCTCCGTCCGGCAGCGCGGTTCGGCCAGTGGACAGCGGGGATGGAAATGGCACCCCCCGGGGCGGTCGATCGGGCTGGGGACATCGCCCATGACATGCGCCTTGTCGCGGCGAACCGACGGATCGGCCACCGGCACCGCCGCCATCAGCGCCCGGGTATAGGGATGGAGCGGCCGAGCGAAAATGGTCGATTTGGCGGTGTGTTCGACGATGCGGCCCAGATACATCACCGCCACGTCGTGACTGACATGCTCCACCACGGCCAGATTGTGGGAAATGAACAGATAGGACAGCCCATCCCGGGCCTGAAGGTCCATCAGCAGGTTGATCACCTGCGCCTGCACCGACACATCCAGCGCCGAAACCGGCTCGTCCGCCACGATAAAGCGTGGCCCGAGGGCCAAAGCCCGGGCGATGGAGATACGCTGGCGCTGGCCGCCGGAGAACTGGTGCGGGAACAGGCCCATCTGCCTCGGTTGCAGACCGACCTTGGCGAAGATCGCCTGTGTCATCTCCCGCCGTTCGGCGGCGTTGGCGATGCCATGCACCAGCAGCGGTTCGGCGACGATATCGCCAGCGCGCTTGCGCGGATTCAGCGATGAGTACGGGTCCTGGAACACGATCTGCATCCGCCGGCGCAGTTCGCGCATCCGGTCCGCCGGCAGGCCGACGATGTCGTTGCCCTCGAAACGAACCGCGCCGCCGGAGGGTTCGATCAGCCGCAGGATCGCGCGCCCGACAGTGGATTTGCCACACCCGCTTTCGCCCACCAGACCCAGCGTGCGGCCCTCGGCGATACTGAAGCTGACTCCGTCCACCGCATGCACATGGTCGATGACATTGCCGAACAGTCCGGTGCGGGCGGGAAATGTCTTGCGCAGGTCCGTAACGTCCAGAAGCATCGTCAGCTCACCCAACAGGCGGCCGCGTGGCCAGGCCGCTTCGTTTCCAACGGCGGGATCGCCTCCTGGCATTTGGCGACCGCAGCCGAACATCTTGGCGCGAAGGCACAGCCTTGCGGCAGGTTATTCAGTGCCGGCACAATGCCGGGGATTTCCCGCAGCCGCGTCCCCTCCCCGGCACCGAACTTCGGCACCGAGGCAAGCAGGCCCTGCAAGTATGGGTGGTTCGGATGGGCGAACAACTCTTTCGTCGTCCCCTCCTCCACTTTCCGCCCGGCATACATCACGATCATCCGGTCAGCGGTCTCCGCGACCACCCCCAGATCGTGGGTGATCAGCACGACCGCGGTGCCGAGTTCCCGGCGCAGGTCGCCGATCAGGTCCAGCACCTGCGCCTGGATCGTCACGTCCAGCGCGGTGGTAGGCTCATCGGCGATCAGCACTTTCGGCCGGCACACCAGCGCCATCGCGATCATCGCCCGCTGCCGCATGCCGCCGGACATTTGATGCGGATATTCCATCGCGCGCCGTTCCGGTGCCGGAATGCGGACATGGCGCAGCATCTCCACCGCCCGGGCTTCAGCCGCCCGGCGGGACACATTCTCATGCAACGAAACCATCTCGGCAATCTGCCGGCCCACCGTCAGCAGCGGGTTCAGCGCCGTCATCGGTTCTTGAAAGATCATCGCGATCTGGCTGCCGCGCATCTTCCGCATCGCCGGCTCGTCTAGTTGCAGAAGGTCGGTGCCGGCGACTTTGACCGATCCCGCCACGATTTCCCCGGGCGGCGAAGGTATCAGCCGCATCAGCGATAACGCGGTCATGGTCTTACCGCAGCCGGATTCCCCGACAATGGCCAGCGTTTCCCCCGCTTCTACACTGAACGACACATCCTGCACCGCCCGCACCAGCCCGGCGCGCGTGTGAAACACGGTGCTAAGCCCGGAGACTTCCAGAACCGGTGCCATCAGTCGCCCTGCCGGGGATCGAGAATATCGCGCAGCGCATCGCCGAACAGGTTGGCGCCGAACACCACCATGCTGATCGCCAGCCCGGGGAAAATCACCAGCCATGGCGCGGAATGGATATATTCCGCCGCCGATTCGGACAGCATGCGGCCCCAGGACGGATAAGGTTCCGGAACACCCAGGCCAAGGAACGACAGCGAAGCCTCCGTCAGGATCGTGGACCCAAGCTGCGCCGTCGCCAGCACGATCAGCGGGGCCAGCGTGTTGGGGAAAATATGCACCAGGGCGATGCGCGTCCGCCCCATGCCGATCGCCCGCGCCGCCTCCACATAATTCAGCTCCCTCAACGACAGCACATTTGCTCGGATCACCCGCGCAACATTCGGAATCAGCGGTATGGCGATTGCAATAATCGTATTGGTCAGCGACGGTCCCAGCGATGCGGTAATGACAAGCGCCATGACAAGCAGCGGCAGCGACTGCATGATCTCGGCGATCCGTTGCACGATCAGGTCGAACCAGCCGCCCAGATAACCGGACGCCAGACCCAGCATCGCCCCCAACCCGCTGCCGATACAGGTCGCCCCCAGCGCCACCGCCAGCGAAATCCGGGCGCCATGGATCATGCGGCTGAGCATGTCGCGGCCCATCATGTCGGCGCCGATCCAATAGATGTGGCTGGGCGGGGCCAGCGAGGCACGGGCGTTGGTGGTCAGCGGGTCCATCGGCGCCACAACCCCGGCGAAGATCGCGGTCAGCACGAACACGATCAGGATCAGCGCGCCGATCACCCCCAGAGGGTAGCGGCGCGCGTAATACAGCGCGTCGGTCATGTCCGCAGCCTGATGCGGGGATCGACGAGCATATAGGCCAGATCGACGATCAGATTTACCGAAACGACGATGATTGCGATGAACATCACCAGGTTCTGCACCATCGGATAGTCGCGCCAGCGGATCGCAACCACCAGGAAGCGGGCGACGCCGGGGATGTTGAAAACCGTTTCGGTGACAATCAGGCCGCCGAACAGAAACGCCGTTTCGATCCCGATCACCGTGATCACCGGCAGCATGGCATTGCGCAGCGCGTGGGTGAAAGTGACGGCCGCTTCCGACAGGCCCTTCGATCGCGCGGTGCGGACATAATCCTGGCGCAGAACCTCCAGCATCGAAGACCGCGTCAGCCGCATGATCAATGCCGAACTGCGCAGCCCCACGCTGGCGGCCGGGACGCAATACATCAGAACCGCCGCGCCCCAGGTCGCAGGTGCCTTGTCGTAGATCGGCAACAGCCCCAGCCAGTCCACGAACGCCATCAGCACCAGCAGGCCCAGCCAGAACGACGGCATCGACAGCGCGGCCAGGCTGAAGACCCGCAACGCGTAATCCAGCCAGGAATTCTGCCGCACCGCGCTGATCACCCCGAACGGCACCCCGGTGCAAATGGCAAACATCAGCGCCAGACCGGCAAGCCGGGCGGTAATCGGGATACGCGGCAGGATTTCATCCAGCACAGGCTTTTCCGAGACATAGGACTAGCCCAAATCGCCGTGCAGCAGCCCCCCGATCCAATGCGTGTACTGGGTGATCAGCGGCAGATCCAGGCCCAGATCCTTGACGATCTGCTGCTTTTCCGCCGGGTCTATCATCCCCGCGCTGTCGAACAGAATATCGGCGATATTCCCCGGGACGATACGAAGCAGCACAAAAATCGCCACCGACACCCCGAACAGGGTGATGGCCATCAGACCCAACCGGCGCAGCGTGTACTGGATCATGAAAGGTTACTGATCCAGCCACACATCCTCGAACCGCCAATGGTTATAAATCGTGTTCCTGGCGATATTGATGCCATGCACGCGCGGCCACCAGCACGTCCCGGCCTGGGCGTGGAACACCACCGGCCTGGCACCGTCTTCCTGCAGTTTCTTGTCGATCTCCCAGACCAGTTTGCGGCGGGCGTCGATGTCCTTCATTTGCGATTGCCGGTGGAACTCCTTTTCCAGGTCGGCATTGCAATAAGACGTATAGTTGCGCTGGGAGTCGCACAGGAAATTCTCGAAAAACTGCACGTCCGGATCGTCGATGCCGGTGCCTTGTATGTTCATCGCAACAGAGAAGTCCTTGCGGACCAGACGAGCATACCAGACCGATGAATCAAGCGGTTCCAGTTCCGCCTGGATGTAAACCGACTTCAGATGGTCGATCAGGATCACGGCGGCGTCGCGATAATCCGGAATATTCCGCGTGGTGACCTTCAGTTGCAGCATATGGTCCGGCCCATAGCCCAGCGACTTCATGATCGCCCGGCCCTGCTCCCGGCTTTTTTCCACATCGGCGCCATAGCCGGGGACGGTTTCCATGTATTCCTTCGACCAGCCCCAGAACCCCTCGGGCGGTGGCATATTGGCACCGCCCACCTGGAACACGCCCTGACTGAGGATGTCGGAAAACGCCTTGCGATCGATCGACAGCACCATCGCCTTGCGGATTTGTGCGTTGTCGAACGGCGGCCGTTCGCGATTGACCAGCAGGTTGCCCTGGGTGCCGGTGGGCTGCATCACGCACTGCATCGTCGGCACCTGTTCCATCAGGCTCTTGGTCAGTTCCGGCGTCAGGTCCGCCGTAAACGACAGGTCGAATTTTCCTGCCGCCATCGCCAGCACCATCGTCGAACGGTTCGGGATGATGGTGTACTCTATCGCGTCCAGATACGGCTTGCCCGGTTTCCAGTAGTCGGGGTTACGGACCAGACGGATCGACTCGTTCTGCTTGAACGATTCGAACTTGAACGGGCCGGTGCCGATCGGATGGGTCCGCATTTCGTTGGCCGGCACATGACACGGATAGACCGGGGAGAATCCGCCCGCGAACATCGCCATGATCGACGGCTGCGGGTCGTACAGATGGAAAATCACCGTGTCATCGCCGTCGGTGGCCACGTCTTTGATATTGAACCACCAGGTTTTACGCGGGTTTTTCCTCAGCTTACCCTGCACCTTGCCGGTCAGCATGTCCCAGGTGCATTTGACGTCCGCACTGGTGAATGGCTGGCCGTCGTGCCACTTCACACCATGATGCAGCTTGAAGGTCAGGGTGCGGTCACCGTCGCTCCAGGCCCACGACGTCGCGAGGTCGGGCACCACCTTGTCCAGCCGGTTCACCGGACTGGCGGGGTCGAACACCACCAGGTTGTTGAACACCGCCATGAACGGCATATCGGTGGAGATCGTCGCTTCCTCCAGAATCGACGCACTCGGCGGATTGTCGCGATGGGTCACGCGCAACGTGCCGCCCTGCTTTTGCGCCAGCGCCGCATGACTCAGCCCCAGAAGGCAGGCGACAACCAGCAAAAAGCCAGACCGCTTCATTCGATGTTTCCCCCTTTTACCCGCGCTCCGGTTGCCCCGGGACGATATCGCGGCAGTGTGGAACGGACTTCCCGCCATGGCAATGGACGGCCCGTCCAGGCAGATGTCGTGACGATCCGGCTTACCGCCGATCAGTAAGATCGCGGCATCCCCAGCACATGCTGCCCGACATACCCCAGGATCAGGTTCGTGGAGATCGGGGCAATCTGATACAGCCGCACCTCGCGCCATTTCCGCTCGATCTCGTATTCCCGGGCGTAGGCGAAGCCGCCAAACGTCTGCATCGCCGTATCGGCGGCTTTCCATGCGGATTCGGAAGCCAGCAGCTTGGCAATGTTCGCATCCGCCCCGCATTCCTTGCCATTATCGAACAGCGCGGCCGCCCTGCGGCACACCATGTCCGCAGCCTCCAGCTCCGCCCAGGCGCGCGCGATGGGGAACTGCACCGCCTGGTTCTTGCCGATCGGCGATCCGAACACGACCCGGTCCTTGGCATACTGGGTCGCCTTCTTCACGAACCACTTGCCATCGCCGACCGCCTCGCTGGCCACCAGGATCCGTTCGGCGTTCATCCCGTCCAGGATGTAGCGGAACCCCTTGCCTTCCTCGCCGATCAGGCTGTCGGCGGGAATCCGGAAATTGTCGAAGAAGATTTCCGTCGTGTTGTGATTGATCATCGCCTTGATCGGGCGAATCTCCAGGCCGTTGCCGGTGTTCCGTCCGGTGATGTCGATCAGGAACACCGACAGCCCATCGCTGCGCTTCTTCACCTGATCGGCCGGCGTCGTGCGCGCCAGCAGCAGCATCATGTCGGAGTGCATGGCTCGCGAGGTCCACACTTTCTGGCCGGTGATCAGATACGAATCGCCGTCCCGCACCGCGCGCGTCTTCAACTGCGTGGTGTCCGAACCCGTAGTGGGTTCCGTCACCCCGAACGCCTGCAGGCGGATGCGGCCCGCGGCGATCTCCGGCAGGTATTTGCGCTTCTGCGCCTCCGACCCGTGCCGCAGCAGCGTGCCCATGATGTACATCTGGGCGTGGCCCTGGCTGGCGACACAGCCCGAGGCATTGATTTCCTCCAGGACCACCGCCGCCGCGCGCAGCGGCAGGCCCGATCCGCCGTACTCCTCCGGGATCAGCGCGCCCAGGAAGCCGGCTTTGGTCAGTTCATCGACGAACTCGGTCGGGTAGGCTTCCTTTTCCTCCAGCCCGCTCCAATAGGTGCCGGGGTACTGGGCGCATATCCTGCGCACCGAGTCGCGCAGTTCTGGATAGTCTTCGCCCAGGGCGACAAAGGTTTCATCGGACATAATCGGGCTCCATCGATTTGGGTGGCGCGCACGCTGCCCTCCGATGGTCGCCGGGTCAAACCCTTGCTAATGCACTCCCGAGATGAAAATTCTGTTTGTCACATCCAACCGGCTGGGCGACGCTGTGCTGTCCACCGGGTTGCTGGACCACCTGATCCGCACTTATCCCGCGGCCAGGATCACCGTTGTCTGCGGGCCGGTGGCCGCGGACGTGTTCGCGCGCATGCCGAACCGGGACCGCACGATCGTGCTGAGCAAACTGCCCTATGGCCGGCATTGGCTGCCGCTATGGGCAAAAACCGCCACGCATGTCTGGGACCTGGTGGTCGATATCCGCGGATCGGCGCTGTCCTGGCTGGTGCCAACGCGCCGGCGTGCGGTGTTCCGCCGGGTCGCCGGGCCAAAGGTAGCGCAGTTGGGCGCGATACTGGGCCTGTCGCCGCCGCCGCTTCCCGTCGCCTGGACATCAGAGGCGGACCGGCGACGCGCGGCTGATGTGCTGCCGGCAGACCGGCGGATAATCGTGCTTGCCCCAACCGCGAACTGGCTGCCGAAAGTCTGGCCGGCGGATCGATTCGCCGCTGTGTTTGAAGACCTTAGTGCATCACTTCTGCCCGATGCGGTGGCGGTGGTGCTGGGCGGGCCGGGTCCGGCGGAACGGGGGATGGCGGCACCGCTGCTGGCCGCGCTGCCCCGGGCCATCGACCTCGTTGGCGTGCTGTCGCTGCCAGAAGTCGCCGCCGTACTGCAACTGGCGGACCTGTTCATCGGTAACGATTCCGGATTGATGCACCTGTCGGCGGCTTCCGGCGCCCCAACCATCGGCCTGTTCGGCCCGACCGACGCCAGCGTCTATGGCCCGGCCGGACGTTGCGCGATGGCCGTCGTCCAACCCTCGATGGACGCAATTTCGGTCCGGCAGGTAACCGAGGCGGCGCGAACGCTGCCGCGGCGCTAACCGATCGCGGCGAGCAGCATATCCAGGGTTTCCGCGACGGTTCGCCCCGATGTCTCCAACTGAACGTCCGCCCGGGCATACAGTGCCTCGCGGCTGGCCAGGATGGCACGCAGATCATCCATGGAGCGCCGGTTGTCGCGCATCGGCCGCAGATCGCCCTGGTCGATGACGCGCTGCATGTGTTCCTCGGGCTTGGCCTTCACCCAGACGGTCAGACAGGCGCCCAGCAGCCGGTCGAACGTGGCGGCTTCGGCGACGATACCGCCCCCGGCGGCAATGACGGCACGTGGGCAGGCGGCGATCACCCGGTCCAGCACACCGCGCTCCAGCCGGCGGAAGCCGGCCTGACCATGCAGTTCCATGATCTCCCCCAAGCCCAGGCCGGCTTCCTTTTCCACCTCCCGATCCAGTTCCAGAAACGGGATGCCAAGACGATCCGCCAGCAGCGGCCCCAGTGTTGACTTGCCAGCCCCCCGCAAGCCAATCAGCGCAATCCGCTCGCGATGCTCCGCCGCTCGGCTGGCAGGGGCCGCCGGCGCAACGGATTCGTCCTCCAGCAACGCGCGCAGTTCGACGTGCAGCGCCTCCGCCAACGCCCGCAGCAGCAGGATGGAGCCATTGCCTGTGCCAGATTCCACCGCTGAGATATAGCGTTCTGACACGCCGGACTGTGCCGCCAGGATGCGGCGCGTCATCCCGCGCCTTGCGCGCAGCAAGCGCATACGCTGGCCCAGGGCATACAGAAAATCCACGTCGTCGTTGCCCGGAGTCATGTCCCTGCCCATACGATGCGCCGACAGACCCGTACCGTCATGCTTTCTCCCCGGTTGCGGCAGCATGCAGCCGTCGGTTGTCATGCAGTATATCGCATGTTACCCGGAACACCGGCAACAGAGCGATACGATCCATGATCGAAGTCTTTTCCACCCCGCCCACCGACCGGTACTTCGAGGACTATACGCCGGGCGCAACCTATGTCCTTGGGACGTTCACGATGACGGAGGAGGACATCGTCGCTTTCGCCAGCGCCTACGATCCGCAGGCGATGCACACCGACCGGCGGGTGGCCGCGCAAGGCCCCTTCGGTTCGGTGATCGCCAGCGGCTGGCACACTGTCGCGCTGACGATGCGCCTGCTGGTGGACGCCTTCCTGCCGTTCGACGGCCTGGCGGCGCCGGGCGTCGATGAGCTGCGCTGGTCAAGGCCGGTGCGCCCCGGCGACACGCTGACGGTGCGGGCGACGGTCCAGGCGATGCGGCGGTCACGTTCCAAACCCGACCGGGGGCTGATCCATACGCTGGTGGAAGTCATTGATCGGAACGGCGAGGTGGCGATGACGATGAAGCCGATGAACCTGATCCGGGTACGGCACCCGGAGGTCTAAAATCCATCGGCGCCGCCGGTCTACCATTTCGCGAAGTCGCAACCGCCCGCGTTTATCGGCCGGAACGCCTCTGCCGCCGGCACGGTGCGGCGGAGGATGTAGTAGTCCCATGGTTCCTTCGACTGGGCTGGCGATTTGACCTCGAACAGGTGCATGTCATGGATCACCCGCCCGTCCTTGCGCACCGCGCCTTTGCCAAACAGCGGATCGTCGGTCGGGGTCGCTTTCATCTGGTCGATCACCGCCCGCCCGCTGGCTTTCGCCTTGTCAGGCCCGATCGCGACGCAGGCTTTCAGGTAGTGCATCGTCGCGGAATACTGGCCCGCATGCACCGACCCCGGTACATCCCCCGGCATCAGTCTGGCGAACCGTTTCGCGAACGCCCGGGTGCCGTCGTTCATGTTCCAGTAGAACGGTTCGGTCAGCAGCACGCCCTGCGCCGAAGTCAGGCCGACGCCGTGCACGTCGTGGATCATGAACAGCAGGCCGGCGATTTTCTGGCCGCCCTTTTGAATGCCGAACTCGGCCGACTGCTTGATGCAGTTCACCGTATCGGCACCGCCATTGGCGAAACCGATAACCTTCGCGCCGCTGGATCTAGCCTGAACGAGATGGGAGGAAAAGTCGGTCGTGCCCGGAAACGGCGCCACTGCCTGACCAAGGACCTTGCCGCCCGCCGCGGCGACGAAACTGGCGGCATCGCTTTCCAGCGCGTGCCCGAAGGCATAATCGGCGGTGATGAAATACCAGGTGTTACCCCCCTCCTTGACCGTGGCATCGACCACGGCGTGGGGCATCGACCAGGTGTCATAGACCCAGTGCAGATGGTTCGGACCGCAATGCGCGCCGGTAATGGCCGCCGAGGCGCCGCCGGTGAAGATCGCTGCCTTGTCCTTGGCCTTCACCATTTCGCCGATGGCGAACGCGGCGGACGACAGCGGCACATCTGTGATCAGATCGACACCCTGGTTGTCCAGCCAGTCACCCGCGATCTGCACCGCGACATCGGGCTTCAGTTGCAGGTCGGCGGACACCAGCTCCACCTTCACGTTGGGATGAAGTTTGGCGAAGTCCTCGATAGCCAGTTGGGTACCGGTGACCGAACCCTGGCCGGTGTTGGCCGCATAGGCGCCGACCATATCGGTCAGAACGCCGATCCGGATCGGCTTCGATTGCGCCCGGGCGGCGCCGGGCATGGCAGCGGCGGCCGCACCGCCAGCCAACAGGCCGCGGCGTGGGATCGAAATGGTCATTGTTTGCCTCCCTGGTTATTTTTATGGGCTGGGTCAGCGTCGTCCGGTTCGCGCGATTTCGCAAGGGTTTCCGGCACGGATGTGGCTTGATAGAGGACATCATGCGCTTACCGATTCGTTTTCTGCTGGCCGGTCTCACCCTTCTTCTGGCCCACCGCGCCCATGCGCAGGGCCCTAACCCGATGACTGCGGTCAGGGCCAGCCACTGGACCGAGGCTCAGGCCATCGTCTCCGGCATCGCCGATCCGGTGGCGCGGAAAATCGTGCTGTATATGCGGCTGCGCGCGCCCGGCGCGGCAACGGCGCGGGAAATCGCCGATTTCATGCAACGCAACCCCGATTGGCCCGACCAAATCATGCTGGAACGGCGGCGGCAGGAAGCAATCGCCGCCGATCCTGACGACGCCTCGGTCCTGGCGCAATGCGATCCGGGGGTTTCGCTCGCCGCCGCCATGCTGCGCTGCGCGGAGGCGATGGCGAATGCCGGCCGCACGGCGGACGCCGACCGACTGGCGCGTAAGGCATGGGTGGAGGCGATCGACACCGCCCGCGACGAGGCAGCCTTCCCGCGCCGTTGGGACGGGATCGCCACCGAGGACGACCAGTGGGCGCGGTTTCAGCGGCTCGCCTGGCTGTCCGACCCGTCCGCCGCCGCCCGCCAGAGTCTTCGACTGACCGGGCAGGACCGTACCGCCGCCGAAGCGCGCCTCGCCGCGAAGCGCGACGACCCGCGAACCGAGGAATTAGCAGCCGCCCTGCCACCTGCCCGGCGGGACGACCCCGGGCTGGTGCTGGATCGTGCCCGCGCCCTGCGGCACAGTGGCCAGACAGCGGACGCCGCGGCCTTGCTGGCACATGTGCCGGACGCCCTGAACCCGTCCGCATTCTGGGCGGAGCGAAATCTGCTGGCCCGCGCGCTGCTGCGCGATGGCGATGCCGCGACGGCCTATGGCGTGGCCGCGGCCCCCGCGCAAACCTCTGGCAAGCAGCGGTTGGATGCGGACTTCCTGGCTGGTTTCATCGCCCTGCGGATGCTGCACGATCCGGTTCGGGCGGCGGTGCATTTTCATGCGCTGGCCAACTCCTGGGCGGCGATCACCCTGGCGCGGGCGCACTACTGGCTGGCCCGCACCGATGCAGCGGCCGGCCGGGACCCAAGGCCGGAATACGAACAAGCCGCCGCATGGCCGACCGCGTTTTACGGCCAGCTCGCGATCCTGGCACTCGGCGAATCCCCGGCCGCCAGGATCGGCAAACTGCACGACCCGGTCTGGACACGGGACGCTGCCCTTGCGTTCACCGAACATGAGGTTCTTCGCGCCGCCGCGTGGCTGATCGCCTGGGGCGAGGCGAAGCGCGCCCGGCGCTTCCTGGTCCGGATGGACGAACTGGCCCCCATCGCCGCCGAACGCGCCCTGACCGCCGCCTTCGCCACCAATGCCGGTATGCCGGACGGCGCCGTGTTTGTCGCACGCCGCATGGGCCGCGACGGAATTGCGTTGCCGCACCTTGGCTGGCCGGCACCATACGACCCGGCCAGCCCCCCCGATCCGGCGTTCTCGCTGGGCATCATGCGTCAGGAGAGCAGTTTCGACATCGCTGCCGTCAGCCCGTCCGGCGCCCGTGGCTTGATGCAGTTGATGCCGCCGACC
>JAKBCJ010000089.1 GCA_021807975.1 Pseudomonadota bacterium
AGGGCGCGGGCGTAGGCCAGATGCGGGTCGTCCTTGGTCAGCGCCAGCAGTTGCGCCGCCGGGGCGAGTGCGCCGCCCTGGATCATCGTTTCGGCCATCAGCGGCAGGATGCGGTCGCGAACCGGCTGCGGATATTTGAACACCAGCGGGGCGGCGGCGGCGATTCCGGCCGCGGCGGCCGGGGATCCCTGGTCGAGCATCGCTGTCCGGATGGCCCGCCACAAGGCGATTTCGTCGGTTCCATCCAGCCTTGGGTCGGTCAGGCCGCCGGCTTCTTCCGGGCGTCCCGCCAGCAATGCGGCGATCGCCGACAAGGCTTCGGTGTCGGGCGACGCGGCTTGTTTCGGGTCCTGTTCGGCAGCCATCTTCAACAGGCTTTGCGCCTCGGCGGCCATGCCCAGCGACAGGAACGATTCGGCGGCGGCGCGGTGCATCGGTCCGCGTGCCAGGGGAGGCGTGGCTGCCGCTTCGTCCAGTTGGCGGATCGACTGCCGCAGCAAGGCGTCGCGCGGCATCGTGGGCAGTTGCAGCCGCGTGGTCAGATGGGCGGCCTGCTCCAGCGCCGCGGTCAACGCGGTGGACGGCGACAGTGCGAGACCGGCGGGGCCGCCGGACAGGGTGAAGCCGGCGGCGGTGCGGCGCAGGGCGATAGTGTCGGACAGCGGTTCGACAACCACGCCCTGGGACGTGTCGCGCAGGATGAATTCGGAGGATGTCAGGCCGGAGACGACACCCTGCCCGGGGCGGTTCTGGGTTCCCACCAGCAGCGTGGCGCCGGTTTGGGGGTCTGCCATCGACACAACGCCGCCGGGCTGGTCGGCGGCGAAATTCAACCGGCCATCGGCGGTGGAGGCGGCGATCGGGGTCAGCTTCGGCGTCGCCGTCACATCGGCGATGCGCCAGCCGCGCCGCAGCGGCGTCAGCACGACGGACCGGCCGGGCTTGTGCGGGATCGTGAACACGGTGCCGTTCGGCAGCAGCCGCACCGATGCGGCCGCGAACCGCGGGTCGTCTGCCAGCGCCGCCATGTCCACGGGCCGGCGCTCATCGAACACGACGGTCGTGGCCCCGCTGGTTTCGAAGGCGGCGGCGGCGGTGCCGGCGTCGAAGGGAACCAGAATGGCGGTCCCTTGCAGTTCCTTGGGCAGTCCGATCCGCCGGACACGCAAATCCAGCGGTCCCTCGTTCTCTGGCAGCGTGTCGCGGCCGGGCGGGGGCTGGTGTTCGGTTTCCAGGATCGGTCCGCCGGGGTCCGGCAACGGCGTTTCGGCAGCCGGGGTTTCAGCGGGCGGCGTTTCAGCAGCCGGGGTTGCGGCGGGCGGGGTTGCAGCGGGTGGGGGTACCGGCTGCGCGTCCATGGCCGCGCGTTCGGCGGCCAGGGGCGGTGTCCGGCCGCCGATTTCCGGGGATCGGGCCATGCTGAGGGGGGGGCGGATTTTGCGAACCGGGGCCGGCCTGGCGGGGACGGGGGCGGGCGTGGAGACAGGGTCGAATACATCGACCACCACGCGGCCGTTCATCCGTTTGGCGCGCAGCGTGGCGCCGGGCCGAAGCACGACGTCCAGCGTATCGCCGGCGACGGACAGCGCCGATACGTTGCGCGGCGGCGCTGGTGCCCGGCCCAGCACCATGCCATGCGTCAGATGCAGCACCGCATGGTCACCGTTGCGGTCCAGCACGAACGATGTATTACCGTCGGTATCTATCGCGATGCGGCCGAAATCCGGGTGATTGCCCGATCGCACAGCGACGGGGTCAGCCGGTGCCGCCAGCGCCGGCCGCGCGAGCAGCAGCAGCGCCGCGGCAGCCCCCGCCCAACGCTTCCGCGGTGGGCGGGGCTTACTCAAAGCTGGCCAGGAGTTTGTCGATGTCCGACTGATCCATGGCCAGCGCCGGCAACTGCGGGCCGTTCAGCAGGTCGTCGTCGCTGGCGGCTTTGATCGCCGACTGGCGCACCAGTTCGGTGGACGGACCGAAGGTGCCCACGATGTGCGCGACCTTGGCCTCGATCGCTTTCAGGGTCGTTACGACTTTGGTGATGCGCTGGCCGGTGATGTCCTGAAAGCTGCACGCCTCGTAGATGCTGGTGACCGCGGCTTGCAGTTTCGCCGCGGGCTCACCGCTCAGCGTCGTGGAAACTTCGTCCAGGGTTTCGCAGCTTTCCAGGATCGCGTTGGTCGCCCGGGCGGTGTGATCGACGATCGCATCCAGTTCGTCGGTGGCGAACGGGATATCGCGATCGGTGATGTCGTCCACCCGCAGGGCGGCGATTTCGGACTTTGCGACGGCGATGGTGCGCCCCAGCTCCTCCACTTCCCGCAGCAGGGTCGCTTCTTTTGCCGTCAGTTCGTGGCTTATCGTGGTCAGCACGGCGCGTACAACCTCCGTTACCATGGCCGGTTCGACCTCGGGCTGACTGGCCCGGATCGCCGACAGTTTCACTTTCAGCGCATCGATTCCGCCCGGGCGCCGTTCTTCGGAGCAATTAAGCATGGGCAAGGACCTTTTCGATCTTGTCCTTCAACGTTTCGGCATTGAACGGTTTCACGATGTAGTTCGATACGCCGGCGGCCTTGGCGGCGATCACGTTCTCGGTCTTGCTTTCGGCGGTGATCATGATGAAGGGCATGGCTTTCAGGCGGTTGTCGGCCCGGACTTCGTGCAGCAACTGCAAGCCGGTCATCGGCGCCATGTTCCAGTCGCTGATTACCAGGCCGAAATTGCCGCCGCGCAGCTTGGCGAGCGCCTCGGCGCCGTCGGAGGCTTCTTCCACATTGTTGAACTCGATCTGCTTCAGCAGATTGCGGATGATCCGCAGCATGGTTTTGTAATCGTCCACTATCAAAACGTTCATGGACTTGTCGATCGCCATTGCGCACACTCCTTAGTATTGTGAAATTATCCGCCGGCCGCGCTGTTGTGTCCGGTTCGCATCCGAGCGAGCTCGGCCGTCAGGTCCCGGGCTTTGTCGGGATTCATGGCGGCCATGACAGCGGCGGCTTTTGCGTCCTTCATCCGGTCCATGACCTGAAGCAGGACCGGCATTTGCAGGTCGTTGAAGATTGTCGCGGCATCTTTCGGCCGCATCGCCTCATACAGCTTCACCAGGCCCTGCCAGCCGCTGTCTTCTTTCTGTTTCTGCTCCGCGCCAAGACCCTCCAGTTTCTTTTGCAACGTCTGCAGTTCCCGCACCCGCGCGGTTAGTTTCTGTTCGGCGGCGGCCAGGACGGACTCGCGGGCTTTGACGGCTTCCGCGCGGGCGTCGAGTTCCTTGCGCCGCTGCCGCAGGTCCTGCAGCAGCGCCCGTTCGCTTTCGCTGACCGGCGGCGGACCTTCTGGCACCGCGGGGGCGGCGGCTGGCTGCTGCCGAGGTGCCGGGGTATGCGAAGCGGCCGGTGCGGGGGCATGTTCGGCGGTGCCGTCGGTGCTGGCGGCGTTGGCCACGGCAACGATCGCACTGTCCGGCCGGGCGTTTTGCGTCACCACGGCCAGCAGCAGAATTCCGGTTTTCAGCAGCAGCAGCGCCGCCATCGCCGCGATGGTCGCGGGCAGCAGGCGGGGTGCGGGGATGCCGACGTTCATCGCGCCATCCGCAGCGCATGCAGCAATTCGCGTTCGGCTGGCGTGCCGGGCGGGGTGCCGGGCGCGGTGCCAGCCGGGGTTTCCGTTCGGTCCCCTGTCAGCGGGCGGGCGGCGCGAACCAGCCGTTCCAGGCGATCCGCCAGGCGGTCGCCGCGTTCCGTCAGGTAGATCAGGTCGTCTTTCATCGACCCGGATTTCGTCAGTTGCTCCTCGATATGGCGGCCGGTTCCGTCGGCCGCGGCGCGCAGCTTCTGGATGCCGCTTTCCGCCTGGTTGGTGCTGATATTGAACCCCGCCACCAGTGCTTCCAGCGACGCCCGGTCGCGCTTCAGCACACCCAGCGCCCGTTCCAGGCGGATTGCCTGGACCAGCGTCGCCGCCAGCAGCACCATCAATGCAATCTCAAGGGTCCATTCCATGGTCGGCATCGTGACGGCCAAACCTTAACAAAAGGTTGAGATCGCACTAAAATCGGTCGTTATGTTGAGGACGGGCCAATTCGCGTTCGATCTTGACCGCGACGTTGTTATTCTTCTGGCCCATCCGCCCTTCGAACAGCGCCACCGACCCGCAGCGCACCGAAACCGCACCGCCGGGTGCGGTGTTCAGCAGCAGGCGCTGGCCGGGCTTCAGGTCGATCACGTCCGACAGGCGCATCGTCTGTTCGTCCAGCACGACCGAGAGTTCGACATCGGTGCCCCAGAGCTGTTCGGCCAGATGGGTTTCCCAGATCGAATCGCGGCCGAATTTTTCGCCCATGAACTGTTGCAGCAGCAGTTCGCGCACCGGTTCCAGCGTGGCATAGGGTAGCAGCAGTTCCACCCGGCCGCCGCGATCTTCCATATCGATGCGCAGGCGGGCCAGGATGGCGGCGTTCGACAGCCGGCTGATGGTGGCGAAACGCGGGTTTACCTCCAGCCGCTCGAACCGGAAGGTCACCGGGCACAGCGGGTCGAAGCTGGTGGACAGATCGTCCAGCACGACCTGGATCAACCGCTCCACCAGCGTGCGTTCGATCGTGGTGTACGGCCGGCCTTCGATCCGCATGGCCGCGGTGCCGCGGCGTCCGCCCAGCAGCACATCGACGATCGAATAGATCATCGCCGAATCAATCACCATCAGGCCCTGGTTGTCCCATTCCTCGGCCTTGAACACCGCCAGCATCGCCGGCAGCGGGATGGAGTTCAGATAGTCTCCGAATCGTAACGACAGAATATTGTCGATGCCGACTTCGACGTTGTCGGAGGTGAAGTTGCGCAGGCTGGTTGACATGATACGCACCAGACGATCGAACACGATCTCCAGCATCGGCAGCCGTTCATAGGACACCAGACCGGAGCTGATGATTTTCTGCATGCCGGTGCGGGCTTCACCGTCGGCCGGCCCGTTGTCGAAACCCAGCAGGCTGTCGATTTCGGACTGGTTCAGTTCGCGCGCGGCCTGTGCGCTGTCCACGGCGGCTTCGCCCTCGGTCGCGGCACCCCAGGCGGCGGCGAGGTCTTCTTCGGATTGTTCGGGGGTATCGCTCATTGGACCAGCATCTGGGTGAAGAGAACGTCGCTGATTTTCGCCGGTGCCACGGCGGCATTGGCGCGTGCCAGCAGTTCCTCCCGCAGGCGGTAGGTGCCGGCGGACCCGCGCAGCTCCTCGGGCCGCATTTCGCGCAGATAGGTCTGCATCATGTCCTGCAGGCGCGGCAGGGCGGCCTTTACCTTGTCCACATCGTCGGGCTTGGGGATTTCGACACGGGCGGCCAGTTTGACGTAGCTGGGCTTGCGGTTACCGCTGTTCAGGTTGGCGATCATTTCGGGTATGTCCACATAACTGGGGGGCACCGGCTTGGCCGGTTCGGCGGAGGCATGGTCCTCCTTTTTGCCCATGCCCAGCAGATGCGGCAGGATTCCCGAAAACCACAGCCCAGCGACGGTCAGCAGCAGCACGGCCGCCGCGCCGCCGATCACGATAAGCTTCTTCCTGCCGCCCTTGCTGGCGGCGGGCGCTTCGGGGTCGTCTGCTTTGGCGGGCGGGGGCGAGCTCATGCCGAGCAGCTTGGCAGGAAAGAGTTAATGAAAGGTTGACGGCTCGCATTGGGCAATTTTTGCCGCGTGCGGCGATTTTGCCGAACCGTGCGGCGTCATCTGGCGGCTTCGGGCGGCTGCGGCGGATGGGGGTGCGAACCGGGGGAGGCCCGGCGAACCGCGGCTTTCCCGGCCGGTGGCCACCCGGCGGCGAACCCTGGCACGGGCCTTGCTGACACCGCGGCGGGACCTGCTGGAGACGCCTGTATGGATATCACGACTTCGCTTGCCGCTTCCCGGCTGCTGGCCCAGCAGCGGGCGATGGACATCACGGCGAATAACGTCGCCAACGCCAGTACGCCCGGTTTCAAAACCGAGCGGGTGGTGTTCAGCGACTTTGTGGATCGGCAGGCACAGACGGCGTCAGTGCCGGGGGTGAAGGGCATCGTTTACACTCAGGACCGCGCGACATACCGGGAAGCGCAGTCAGGGGCTGTTACGCGGACCGGCAACCCGTTCGATCTCGCGCTTGGCGGGGACGGCTATTTCACCGTGAGCACCAAGAGCGGGCCGCGGCTGACCCGCGACGGGCGGTTCGGGCCGCGGCCCGACGGCACGCTGGCCAATGGCAGCGGCGACGCGGTGCTGGACGTGACTGGCAAGCCGATCCGGATTCCGCAGACCGATACCAAGGTAACCATTGCCGGGGACGGCACGGTGACTACGGAAAGCGGCCAGATCGGCAAGATCGGCGTGGTCAAGCCAGCCGATCCGATGAAACTGCGGGCCGAGGGCGCCACCAATTTCGTGTCTGATTCACCGACATCCCAAGTCGCCTCGCCCGGCATCGTTCAGGGCGCGGTCGAGGAGTCCAATGTTCAGCCGGTGCTGGAAGTGACCCGGATGATGGACACCGAACGTCAGTTCCAGTTCGTCACCCAGCTTGTCCAGGCCGAGGGCGACCGCCAGCAAAGCGCGATCGACAAGCTGCTGCCGCCCGGATCGGGCGCTTAATCACTTAGGAGACCAATCATGCGATCGCTCGATATCGCCGGCACCGGGATGCAGGCCCAGCAGACGAATGTGGAAGTCATTTCCAACAACATGGCGAACATGACGACGACCGGATACAAGCGGCGGCGGGCGGAGTTTCAGGATCTGATATATCAGAACCTGCGCCGGGTCGGTTCCAACAGTTCCGACAGCGGTTCGCTGGTGCCGTCGGGCGCGCAGGTCGGCCTGGGCGTGCAGACTGCGGCGATTTACCGGATCAGCGAGCAGGGAAATTTGCAGCAGACGTCGAACACGCTGGATCTGGCGATTCAGGGAAACGGCTATTTCCAGGTGATGCTGCCGACCGGTAACATCGCCTATACCCGCGACGGCACATTCGCGCTGGCGCCGGATGGCACGATTGTCACGGCCGACGGCTATGTCGTGCAGCCGGGACTGCAAATTCCCACCGGCGCGGCGGGCGTTACCATCAACACGTCGGGGCAGGTGCAGGTCACGCTGACCGGCCAGCCGGCGCCGCAGACCATCGGCCAGCTTCAGCTGGCGGTATTTCCCAACGAGGCCGGCCTGGATGCCCAGGGCGGCAATCTGTTCGTGCAGACCGCGGCATCCGGCGCACCGGTCACCGGCAATCCCGGGGTGATCGGCTTCGGGTCGGTGGAGCAGGGTTTCATTGAAACCTCCAACGTCAATGTGGTGACGGAAATCACCGATCTGATCACGGCTCAGCGCGCTTACGAAATGAACAGCAAGGTCATTACCGCCAGTAACGAGATGTTCTCCACGCTGACCAATCTGCGGTGATGCCATGCGCGGCCTGACGCTGTTGCTGTTTCTGCCGGTCTGCGGCGCCGCCTGCGCAGCGTCGTTGCGTCCGATGACGGTTTTGCACGGTCCCAACGTGTATGTGCATGACCTGTTCGACGATGCCGGCCCCAACGCGGACCGTTTGCTTGGGCCAGGGCCGCAGCCGGGCGGACGGATCGTGATCCAGGCCGCCCAGCTGGATGCGATCGCGCGCCAGTTCGACGTGAGCTGGCGGCAGGCTTCGCGTGCCGACCGGACGGTTTTGGAATGGCCGGGTCACCCGATGAAGAAGGACGATGCCATCAAGGCAGTGCGGCAAGCGATCCTCCTGTCCGGTGGCCCGGGCGATATCGATATCGAGATGCCGGGCTTTACGCCGCCCATCGTCCCGGATGAGGCAACGGCGGCCCCGATCGTATCGCGGCTGGACTACGACAGCGGTTCGGGGCGGTTCACCGCCGATCTGACGATCGCCGGCGAGAGTATGAACCCGATCGACATGGTGGTCAGCGGGCGGGCGGTGGAAATGCTGGACGCCCCGGTCGCGCAGACCCGCCTGCTGCCGGACACCGTTCTGCGGGCCGGGGATCTGCGGGTCGCCAGGGTTCGCGGTTCTTTAGTCCCCAGCGATGTCGCCCGGTCGCTGGATCAGGTCGTCGGCATGCAGTTGCGCCGCCCGGTTGCCGCCGGCCAGACGCTAAGCCTGAAGGATCTGGTTCGTCCGCCACTGGTGCATCGCGGCGCGACAGTGCGCATCCTGCTATCCGTCGGCGGTCTGTCGGTGACCGGTCAGGCGATCGCCATGGATGCCGGGGCCGAGGGCGAGAAAATCCGCGTGCAGAACCTGACGTCGAAGGCATTCCTGTTTGCAGAGGTCATCGGACCCGGCCAGGTGCGGGTGAACCCCGATGCCGGTGCCGCGCTGCCGACATTGCCCGCGCGGTACGACAGCCGGAACGACCGGTAAGGCCCGGGCGATGAAGATCGCGGTTCTGCTGATGCTGCTGCCCCTCGTGGGCTGCGGGGCATTGGCGCGCCTGTCGGAGGTTGGGCGCGATCCGTCGATGACGCCCACCGCCGATCCCACCAAGGATCCGAAATGGCGGCCGATCACCATGCCCATGCCGAAGCCGCAACCCTCGCCGAACGAGCCGAGTGCGCTCTGGCGGTCAGGATCGCGTGCCTTCTTCAAGGATCAGCGCGCTGCCCAGGTTGGCGATATCGTCACGGTGGTGGTGAACATGAACGATGCCGCCAATCTGAAGAATGTCACCACCGCGACCCGAGCCAGCACGGAGATCGGGGGTATTCCGAACTTCTTCGGGTTGGAGGCGGCACTGCCGAAAGCGGTGAACCCGGCCAGCCTGTTATCGGCGAACAGCACCAACACCAACCTGGGGACCGGGCAGGTACAGCGTAACGAAGCCGTGACCCTGCGGCTGGCCGGCGTCATTACCCAGGTACTGCCCGACGGCAACCTGGTGGTGGCGGCCTCGCAGGAGTTCATGGTCAACGCCGAACTTCGGCAGTTGCGGGTTACGGGGGTCATCCGCCCGGAGGACATCGCCTCTGACAATACCGTGCTGCACGACCGGATGGCGGAGGCGCGCATTTCTTATGGCGGCAAAGGGCAACTGACCGATTTGCAGCGCGAACGCTGGGGCCAGCAGATGATGGACATCCTGATGCCGTTCTAATGTCCGCCGGGACATAGCCGGTCCGGATCATGGCCCGAACCGGCAGCCGGCGTTACGCCGGTATTTCGGCCTCGATCACCTCCAGGGCGGCGGTCATCGTCTTGCCCTTGGATTCCGGCCCCGGTACACAGCGATCACGTACACGATCAACGAGCCGAGCATGGCGAACCCCATGTGCCGGTCGACCGCGAAGCAGGGGAGCAATGGGGCGACCGCCGCGCCGCAGGCAGCGCCCTGGTTATAGACGAAGCCGGCGGCGGTGGCTCGGACCTCGATCTGGAACCGTTCCGACAGCCAGCCGGGATTTAAGGCATCCTTTCCGCCCCCATCCCGATGCCTAACAGCGCCCGGACCCCGAACAGGAAGGTGAAACCTGGTGAAAGCCCGGCGGCGAAGTCGCGGGCGGAATACCACAGGATGGAAATCATCAGCGGCGAGTCTGATTGGATTTGTCCCGCCCCGGCCGTGCAGCCGGGGCGGGGTCGCGGACTTTACTTCGCGTCCGGAGTCGCGGCAGGCGTCGTGGCGGCCGGGGCGGCTTTGTGCGTGCCATGCACCCGGGCGATCTGCCCGCGGATTTCGCCGCCCGGGTTCGCCGCGGTATGGATGTTCACATACAGCTTGGAGGACGCCAGCGCCTTGGCCTGATCGTCGGTCAGCGTCACGGTGCCGGACACCGGGCTGGCCGGGTTTTTGCCGCCCAACGGTGCGACCACGCCGGCGGATTGTATCCGCGTTGCCGGCCCGTGGATGTGGGCGGCGGTCGCCGGCCCGCTGAGGCCGTCGAACGTCAGGGTGTAGTTGAGAACCTTGGTTTTGGTGTCGAAGCTCGCCTCGAACTTGCCTTTACCCTTGCTGTCGGTCTTCGGGATTTCCCGGATCCCGGACAGTTTGGCGGCATAATGCAGTGTGGCGGCCGAGGCGGCCGAGGCAAACGTGGCGCTGACGAAGGCGGCGAGCAGAACTCTACGAAACATCGTGATTCCCCAAAAAAGACAAACAAGATACCCGAACGGCGGCGGCTTGCCGGCAGCGGCCAGCGGGGCCACCGTATCCCACGAAATGAAGGATTCAGCCATGCCTCTGCCGATAGGTCCGGAGATCGACGCAACGCCCAGGCCGCTGCCCGCCCGTGTCGCGATTCGCGGCCGGTATGCGACGCTGGAGCCGCTGCACAGGCGCCATGCGGAGGAATTGTGGCAGGCCGCGGCGGGGGCGGACGAAAGCTGGACGTATCTAGGGCAGGGACCGTTCGCCTCGGCCGGTGCGATGGAGCGCTATGTCATGGACGCGGCGGCGAAGCACGATCCCATGGTCTGGGCGGTGCGGCCGGTGACGACAGGCGTGGTGTCCGGCTGGCTGGCGCTGATGGACATTCAGCCCGCCAACGCGGCGATCGAACTGGGCGGCATCTGGTTCGGCCCCCGTATGCAGCGCACCAGAGCGGCCACCGAGGCCGTTTTTCTGCTGCTGAAGCTGGCCGCCGACGATCTTGGCTACCGGCGGCTGGTGTGGAAGTGCAACGCGCTGAACGCGGCCTCCAAACGCGCGGCCGAACGCTATGGCTTTACCTATGAAGGCCGTCATCGCATGCACATGGTAGTCAAAGGCCGGCAGCGCGATACGGACTGGTACAGCATTGCCGGGGAGGAGTGGCCGCGCTGCCGCGACGCGTTGCTGGCATGGCTGGACCCGGCCAATTTCGGCAGCGACGGCACCGCCCTGGCCGGACTGGCGGACCTGCGCGGGCGCATCGCATGAGCGGAAGCAGCCTGCTGCCTTGGCGGCGGCCGCGCATAAATGTGATTCAACTGCACGGCACCATAGCGGGCCGGCCGGGGATGTTGAGCGCCGACTCGGCTCGTCCGCTGATCGACAAGGGGTTCGCCGGCTCCGGCCGCCGGCCGGTTATCCTGGATATCGAAAGTCCGGGCGGGTCGCCCGTGCAGTCCGACCTGATCGCGGGGATGGTCCGTGCGGCGGCCGACAGAACTGGCGCCCGGGTCCATGCCGTCATCGGCGAAGTGGGGGCCTCCGGCGGTTACTGGATCGCCTGCGCGGCCGATGAAATTCATGCGAATCCCATGAGTATCGTTGGGTCCATCGGCGTCGTCGGCGGCGGCTTCGGCTTTCCGGCGCTGCTGGAACGGCTGGGCGTGGAGCGGCGGGTCTATACCGCTGGCGCCAATAAGGTGCGGCTGGACCCGTTCAGCCCGGAAAAGCCGGAGGACGTGGCGTTCGCGCGGGAGCTGATGGACACATTGCATGGCCGCTTCAAGCACTGGGTGCGGCTGCGGCGCGGGCGGCGGCTGACAGCGCCGGACGCGGCGGTGTTCGACGGCGGTTATATGCTGGGCCAGCAGGCGCTGGCGCTGGGGCTGATCGACAGTCTGACCACGATCGAGGCCCTGGTGCGGGTTCTGGCCGGCGACCGGGCGCGGCCGCGCCGCATTGGGCCGAAGCGGTCCCGGTTGGCACTGCGGCTGCCGCGGCTGGCGGTCGATGCCGCGATCGACGCGCTGGAAGAACGGGCCTGGCGCATCGGCCCGCGCTGAACCCGCGCCCGCGGTCATTGCGAGGATCGCGGCGGCGAGGCAAGCTGACCCGGAGGCCGGCAAAAACCAGCCCACAACAACCGACAGGGAACGAACATGCGCGCAGCCGTATTCCGCCAGGGCTCCATCGTCGTCGATACGCTGCCCGACCCGGTGCCCGAACAGGGCCAGGTGCTGGTTCGCACGATGGCGTGCGGGATTTGCGGCTCCGATCTGCATGCCGCCAAGCACACGCATCAGTTCGTCAACCTGGCCAAGCGCGCCGGCAACCGCTGGGCGATGGACGCCGACCGCGACGTGGTCTTTGGCCATGAGTTCTGCTGCGAAGTCGTCGAATACGGCCCGAACACACCGCACCGTTTGGCGCCGGGCACGCTGGTATGCTCCATGCCGATGACGCTGGCCGGGGAGACGGTGCAGGGCATCGGCTATTCGAACGACATTGCCGGCGGCTTCGCGCAATATATGCCGCTGGCCGATCGCATGCTGCTGCCTGTGCCCAACGGCCTGTCCGCCGCCAACGCCGCGCTGACCGAACCCATCGCTGTCGGCTGGCACGCGGTCGAAAGCGCTCGGTTGGCGCCGGACGACGTTCCGTTGGTGATCGGCTGCGGCCCGGTCGGTCTGGCGGTGATCGCCGGGCTGGCGGTTAAGAATGTCCATCCGATCATCGCCGCCGACTACTCGCCGGTTCGGCGGGCGCTGGCGCTGAAAATGGGCGCGGATGTGGTCATCGATCCGGCCGAGACCTCCCCCTATGCAAGCTGGCAGCAGGCGGCGACTCCCGCGGGTTTCGACGGCAGCCGCTACGCCCAGCTTTTCGGGCTCAGTCCCAAGATGCGCCCGGGCGTGATCTTCGAATGCGTCGGCGTGCCGGGCGTGATCCAGAAGGTGATGGAGGGCGCACCCGCCTCCGCCCGCATCGTCGTCGTCGGTGTGTGCATGGAGACCGACCGGTTCGAGCCGTTCTTCGGCATCGTCAAGCAACTGAACGTCCAGTTCGTGCTGGCCTACACCGCACAGGAATTTGCCGACAGCCTGCACCACATCGCCGAGGGCAGGATCGATGTCTCCCCGTTGATCACCGGAACGGTGGGGCTGGCGGGCGTCGGCGCGGCGTTCACCGATCTGGCGAATCCCGAAAAACATGCCAAGATTCTGGTCGATCCCCGGGTCTAACCCCGAAAATCGCCGCTCGGCCGGGGGAGCGCGCGCCCCCGCTACCGGATGACCCGGTACAGCGGCAGGCCGGCCAGCAGCGTCCGTTCCTCCCGGCGAAAGTCGTTCTCCACGCGCGATGTTGTGTCGAACACCATCGTTGCCCGCTCTGCCGGGGTGAACGGCGGCCAGGCGGGGATTGCCGGGGTGTTCGGGTTGCCGCCGCGGGCAAACGCCAGCCACGCCGCGGACATCTGATCCGCCATGTGCTGGGGGCCGGGACCGGTGCCGGCCATCGACTCCGACAGCGCGACATTGTCGAACACGAACGCCAAATCCAGCGAATGCGGCGATCCCCATTTGCCGCCGTCCACCGGGGTCGCCCAGTCCAGTTCGTACAGCCAGACCGGTGCCGCCGCCTATGC
>JAKBCJ010000562.1 GCA_021807975.1 Pseudomonadota bacterium
ATTTGGGCCCGGATCGGGACAAGCCGGTTCTGGCCGGGCTGCCGCTGACCGTCGCGGCCACCCCGGCCGAGGCCGATTTCGTGCTCAACACCGGCCCCGACGACCACCGCAATCCCAGCGACATGAATGAGTTTGAGCCGACGCTGGCGGAATGTGCCCGCCACCGGCTGAAGATGATCTGTGCCAATCCAGACCTGGAGGTTATCCGCGGCGGCGTGCGTGTGCTGTGCGCGGGTGCCCTGGCGGTGCGTTACACCGAACTGGGCGGCGATGTCCGGTCTTTGGGCAAGCCCGACCCGGCGATCTATCAGCCGGTGCTGGAGCAACTGGGATTGGCCCCGGATCGTGTGCTGGCGGTCGGCGATTCGCTGCGCACCGATATCGCCGGGGCCGTGGGCGTCGGGTTGGCTGCGTGCTGGGTTTTGGACGGGATTCATGGCGCCGGATTCAAACGCCCAGACGGCGGGTTCGATACCGCGCTGGCGGAAGCCGCCGCCCGGGAAGCCGGGGTTGCGCCGATTGCGACGCTGCCGCGATTCCGCTGGTAGCCCACGCTAACGGGCCGTCAGATTAGGCTCCAGTGCCATGGCACCCGCATTGGCCGCGGCGCGAAGCTGGGCCAGCAGCGCTTGCAGTTCGCGGATGGTAAACGGCTTCCGCAGCAATCCGGTCAGTTCGCCCGCGCTGATGTCGGCATCCGACAGCTCCGCGTACCCGGTTACCAATGCGATCGGCGCCCTGATACCGCGGGCGCGCAGAGCGCGCGCAAGTTGCAGCCCGTTCATTCCCGGCATGGCGTAATCCAGCAGGATCAAATTGGGCGGCAGCTTTTCCACCAGCGCCAGTGCCTGTTCGCCGCCCGCTGCCTGAGCGACCTCGCAACCGAGGTCGCGGGCCATTTCCACCGTGACCTGGCGGACGGCCTGATCATCGTCCACCACCAGGATCAACTCACCCGTGACGGCGGGCAGTGACGGCGCCGCGCCTGGCTCCGCCGTCACCGCCGCCGCTGCCGCGTCGGCCGCGGTCGCCTGCGGCAGACTGAGCGTGACCCGGGTTCCCACGCCGAGGGTGCTGTCGATCGAGACACTGCCGCCCGACTGGCGCGCCAGGCCATAGACCTGACTGAGCCCCAAACCGGAACCGGAACCAGGCCCCTTGGTGGTAAAGAACGGATCGAAGGCCCGCGCCTTCACATCCGGCGCCATGCCGGTGCCGGTATCCGAAATCCGGATCTGCACATACTCGCCCGGGGCAAGGTCGTTTTCGGTTCGCGGCTGGCGATGTTTCGGGATCGACAGGTTTGCCGTCTGGATCGTCAGTTTGCCGCCGTCCGGCATCGCATCGCGGGCATTCAGGCACAGATTGAGGATTGCTGCCTCGACCTGGCTTGGATCGACCATCGCGGGCCGCAAATCCCCGGCCAGGTCCGCGATAACCTGCACACGGCGCCCCAGCGTGCTGCTTGCCAGGGTGATCAGTTCAGCCAGCAGGTTGTTGACGTCGGTGGCGCGAGCCGAGAGGCGTTGCCGGCGGGAAAACGCCAGAAGCCGGGAGGTCAAATGGGCGCCTCGGGTCACCGCGCCGGTCGCGCGCTCGATCAATTGCATCAGGCGTTTCGCATCGACCGGCGTGCCCTGCTCCTCGGCGCCGGCCACCCGGCGTTCCATCAGCTCCAGGTTGCCCAGCACAGTGGCCAGCATATTGTTGAAGTCGTGTGCGATGCCGCCGGCCAACTGTCCTACGGCTTGCAGCTTCTGGGCCTGATGCAGGGCGACCTCGGTCTTCTCCCGGCCCGCGATTTCGACTTGCAGGCGGTTGTTGGTTTCAGACAGTTCGCGCGTGCGGGCGCTGACCTGTTCCTCCAGCAGCCTGGACTGCATCCGCCGTTCCATCTCGCGGGCCTGCAGACCGGCCGCCATGGCGTTGAACGATTGCACCAGGGCGGAAAATTCCGATCCTGCCTCCACTGGATCGGCGCGGGCGCTGAGATCGCCTTCACGCCATTTGAGTGCGGCGCGCAGCAAAGCTTCGGTCGGCCGGTAAATGAAACGGCGGCCGGCGATCCAGGCCAGAATCAGGGCGACGATCGCGGCGCTGCCGATAGCCACCAGATCCTGATATGTGGCCTGGTCGATGTCCGCCGTCAGATTGGGCAACGCGAGGGTATTGATCACCGCGAAGCCGTCGGGCAGCACCGGACTGGGTATATAGCCGACAATGATGCCCCGGCCGGACGGGTCGGTTAGCATCTCGGCATCCTGGTGATCGCGTCCGACCAGCGGACGAAGCCATTCCGGCAGCGGCCTGCCCGTCTTTTCGGGGCCGTCGGGAACCCGGGAGACCACATTTCCGTCGCGATCGGCAATAATCAGCGATGCGCCGGCGATTGCCTTGGGACCGTCCTCCCGGGCGACTTCCAGGTGGTGCGTCAGCCATGTGGAATCGAGGCCGACGAGCAGCGTCAGATTTCGTACACCTTCGGTCTGAAAGCGAACGGCGACCGGCATGAAATAGGTCCGGTGGATTGGATCGAAGATCATGGAACCGGTGGTCAGGCTGTCGGTCGCCACGATATCGGTTAACCACCTTGGGCGGCCACCCGCTATATCGGCCAGATGAGGACCGGACGTGCACAGGACGGCGCCATCCGACGCTGAAACGACAGCGATAAACTGGTACTGGGGCAGGGTTCGCTGCATCGCCACGACCCGCGCGGTGCATTTGCTGCCGGACCCCTGCAATGCGGCCTGCAGGCTCGCGAGGGCACCAAGCTGCCGGACCCCATCGATGATGCTGGCCAGATCGGCGTTGGCCAGTTCCGCCTGGCGCAGCACCAGCCCGCTCAACTGCTTATGCCGTTCCGCATACAGATTGACCTGGGAGTACACCTGCGCCGTCAGGATCGGCACCAGGCAGCCCAGGATCAGTAACACAAGCCGAGTTGACAGTTTCATGTTTTCCGCGGGTTCTGGCCTGCCGCCGAAGCGTGCGACGGATATTCCAGTTCTACGGTTCAGGTGGCCGGCCAGTACTCTTCGAACC
>JAKBCJ010000090.1 GCA_021807975.1 Pseudomonadota bacterium
GCAGTTCGAAGCCGAACAGATCGCGCGCCTGACCGGCATGCGGGCCGTGCCGGACTTCATCCCCGGCGATACGCTGCGCGTGTCCGTGAAGGTCGTCGAAGGCGAGCGTACCCGGACCCAGGCGTTCGAGGGTGTGTGCATCGCGCGGTCGAACAAGGGCCTGAACAGCAACTTCACCGTCCGCAAGATCAGCTACGGCGAAGGCGTGGAGCGCGTGTTCCCGCTGTATGCCCCGACGATCGCTGAAATCGCCGTGGTGCGTCGTGGCGATGTCCGCCGCGCGAAGCTGTATTACCTGCGTGGCCGCAGCGGCAAGTCGGCGCGTATCGCCGAACGCGCCCGTTCCGTCCCGACGACCAACGCCCCGGCCGAAACCGCCGCGGCCGAGTAACGCCTTTCTCCATCGTGGCCGGACCGGTTCCGGCCACGATGGAACCTGTCACGGTACAGGGCGCGGCGCCCCGAATCGTCAGGCGGCCTGCTGCACCGCCGCCAGGAAATTCGCCACTTCGTCCTTCAGCGTTGTCGCCTGACCCGTGACCTCGGTCGCCGCCTCCAGCACGCGCGTCGCCCGGTTGCCGGTTTCCTCGACAACCCGGGTCACTTCAACGATGTTGCTGTTGACCTCGGCCGTCCCTGCCGCAGCGTGCTGAACCGCCTGCGCGATCGACGCCGTCGCCGCACCCTGTTCCTCCACCGCACCGGCGATCGTCATGGCGATTTCGTTCATGCGCTGGATCGTCCCGCCGATCGACCGCAAGGCTGAAACCGCCAGGATCGTCGCCTGCTGCATGGCGGTGATCTGGCCGCCGATTTCCTCCGTCGCCCGGGCCGTTTGCGTCGCCAGATTCTTCACCTCGCCCGCCACGACGGCGAAGCCCTTGCCCGCCTCCCCTGCCCTGGCGGCCTCGATCGTGGCATTCAGCGCCAGCAGGTTGGTGCGCCCGGCGATGTCGCCGATCAGGCGCACAACGGCGCTGATCCGGTTCGCCGCCTCGCTCAGGCTGCTGACGCTGGCGTCCGTCGCCTGCGCCTCCGCCACCGCCATCCCGGCGATTTGCGCCGCTTCGGCGACTTGACGGGCGATTTCAGCAACCGAAACCGACACTTTCTCCGCACCCGCCGCCGCGGTACTGACGCTGCCGGACGCCTGATCGGATGCGGCCGACACCGCCAGCGTCCGTTGCCCGGCGGTCACCGCGCTCTCCCGCATCGCGGATGCCGCCTGACACATGCCGGCGGCGGATTCAGCGACGATCCGGGTGATGGCGCCCACACTCTCCTCGAACTGCCGGACGAGCCGAACCTGACCGGTCGCTCGGCGCCACGTCAGCAAGGGGCCGGCATAGTGACCGGACCGATCGAAAATGGCGCTGATCCGCAGGTCCAGTACCTCCCGCCCCAGCGTGATCCGGGTGCGATGCGGCAGGTTGGCGGGGTCGGCGATCAGGGCGCGCTGACGGTGGACGTCCGGATAAAACACGTCGATCGGCTGGCCGGCGAGGTTGTCCGCTGTCACCGTCAAATGGGCCTGCACCGACCGCATGATGTCCCGGGCCTCGTCGTTCGCATAGGTGATGCGGCAGTCGCCCCCGGGTTCGGCGGTCATCACGCCGACCGGCAACTGTTCGATCATCTGCGCCTGGATAAACGTCTGGCGCATGACCGATCGCAGGGATTCGATGGACTGGGCCATACGGCCGATTTCATCGCCCCATGCGGTAAACGGCACGCTTTCATCGGTCGTGCCGGCGGCAATGGCCTGCACGGTTCGGGTCAGGCGCCGAATTGGGCCAGCCAGAACATACGTGACCAGGCCACCCAGCATCACCATCAGCACGGTGATCGCGGCGACCATCGTCAAGATGTTGTTCGACGCGGCGATACCAGCCTCCCTAGCCGTGTCTGACGCGATCCGCCCCCGTTCGGCGGCCATCTGCGCCAGCTTCTCGAACGCCGCCTGCATCGACTGGCTGGCAGCTTCGACATCGGTTCCCGCCGCCCGATCCAGCGCCCCGGACATCGCGATCAGATCGGCCGAGGCGGTCTCAATCCCCTTGCCGATCGTATCGACCATATGGGCATCGGTCTTGATCGCCGCGGACTGCGCCCCGAACACGATCGTGGCCATGCTCGCCTCGGCGTCGGCCGTCGCATCGCGAATATCGTTGACAGCCGACCTGTTTCCCGTGGCCATGAACAGCATCGCCGCTGCCTGCACGCGGCTCACGGCCAACCGGTACCGGTTGGCCGCTTCGATAACCGGGTCCATCTGATCGGCCGGGGCGGTTCGATCCGGGGTTTGCGTGGCATTGCCGGTCGTGGCCACCGCGGTTCCATCGATCAGTTCGTCCATCAGCGTCGTCATGGCGGTTTCGAACGTCGGGCGCGCCTGGAACAGCCGCTTCTGGCGCGCCGTCAGCAGCTCCGTCCGCAGGGAAGCCGCGTGCTCGACAGCCTCCAGCAGCCCGCCAAGGCGCGTTATCGCGTCCTGAACCAGCGGCTGGTCCGAACCTGCATCCACGTCCAGCAGCAACGCCCGAGCGGCTCCGGTCTGGTCAACGGCCCGACCGACCGCGGCGCGTATGCCGGCCGTGCCTTGCTGGTTCTGCAACTCCCTGGCCACCACCCGCAGTTCCTGCGCGGCGATCAGGCCAAGCTGCACCTGCCGTTCCGTAGCGGCCTGGGCAGCAGCGCGATGCTGCATTGTCAGAACGAACTCCAGCCGGTCGAGCGCGAACCACGATACCCCGGCCAGCAGCATCAGCGCGCCCGCCACCGTCATTGCCAACTTGAAACCAATCGGCAAGTCGCGAACCAGCCGCACCGGTATGAACAGCCATCCCATTGCCTTCTCCTTCGAGTTGGCACGATGCTAGCCGTAAGAGGTTAAAGAACAGTGAACAGCGCGGCGATGACCAGCCAGGAAAACACCAGCGCGGAAAACGTGAACGCCGCGTTCCAGGCGGTGCTGACGGTCCAGGGCGAGACGCCGGCCCACCGGGCGGTGGTGATGGCGGAGGCGGACATCGGGGTCATGCTGACGCCCAGCCCCCAGCCCAGCATGCAGGAAAACGCCAGAATGGCCGGGGAGATGCCGAACGCCGCCGGATCTGGCATCGCGGCCCCCAGCAGGGCGATGACCGCCACGGGGTTCAGCCCAAGCTGACCGGTGGCGATCAGCATCACCGGCACCAGCAGCGGGACGGCGATGGGCGGCAGATGGGCGATGAACGGCGCCAGTCCGGCCGCCGGCAAAGCCCCGCCAACGGCAACACCCATGAAGCCCGAACCTGCGAGAACAGTCGCCTCCGACCGGAAATTCGGGACCCTTAGGAAGAACCGTCCCGCTCGTCGCCGCAATACCCCGGCCGTTCGGGCGAAGTGATTGGCGCCGCTGACGAACCGCCATGCCTGGACGATCGCCCACCCCAGGCCCACCAGCGGGACTGTCAGAGTAACCGCGGCCACCAACGAGACGCCCATGATCATACTGCCCAGTTCCGCCAGCAGCATCACCAGCCCGACCAGCGCCAAAATCCGCAGATGGATGGACCAGGATTCGGAAGTCACCGGGCGCGTGCCACCAGACGTGGCCATGCGGGCGGCCGACAGCCGATCCTCCAGCCAGCCGATCGCCGCCATGCCGACGGACACAACGAACGCGATCGGCAGCAGCATCCGCATCGGCGCGGCTGGCACGGCGGTGGAGACAACCGCGGTCATCAGGTTCAGCGGACTCCAGCAGTTCATCACCGCGAAGCCCCGATAGATCGCCATCAGCATCCGCCGCGTCCGTAGCGCTCGGACGGCCTCCGACCCGCCGGCCGCTTGCAGGGTATTGGCGCGCATGACCATGGCACCCAGCAGCTCGATCGCGCCGTAGGAGAGGATAATCCCGAACAGGTGGCCGCCGCCGGTCAACGCGGCGTAACGGCGGCCGGGCGGTTGAGCGACCAGGTGTTGGCCGCAGCGGCGAACCAGTTTGCTGGTTTCCGCCGCGTCGCGAAGGGATGACAGTGCCAGGAAGAACGCGCCGTAGGCGGCACCGCGGCGCCAGGCGGCCAAAAACAGCCCAAGCGGGTCGGTTGCGGTGACAACGCCGACCAGGCCGATCCCGGTCAACGCCAGGAACAGCACCTGCGCGTAACGGCGCTGACGGGAAAATTCCAGGATCAGGAAAACCAGGATCGCGATCCCCGCCAGATCGCCGGCAAACGGCAAATGCCCGAACTGGTCCAGCAAAGTGGCGCCCCAGGCAAAGACATAAACACTCGCGCTGAGCGTGTCGCGGGAAGGGACGGTCACAGCAGGGGCACGATCCAACGCAAGGACTGCGTTCGCTACATTTTCATATGGCTGTGGTCGCCCATCGGCGCCGCATGGCCCAGCCCCCGCACGGTGACATCGACCGTCACCGGGGCGGTATGGACGAACCGCAGCGTCAGCGGAAAGCTTTGGCCCGCAGCCAGCGGCCGTTTCAAACCCATCAGCATGATATGGTAACCGCCCGGCGAAAACGTCACCATGCTATGCGCCGGGATAGAGACGCCTGCGACAGACCGCATTTTCATGACGCCGTTATCGTTGACCGATTCGTGGACTTCGGCCGCGCCGGCAACCGGTGTGCTGACGTCGACCAGCGTATCGACCTGATCGCCGCCCATCAATATGACATACACCACCCCGGTAGTCGCCGCCCCGGCCGACGCCCTTGCCCATGCCTCATGGACCGCCACGCCATTGTCCGCAGCCATGCCGCCCCCGGCAGCGGGGGCGGCATGAATGGCCGACGGCAAACCCAACGCGGCAGCGGCCGCGATCCATGCGGCGGCGAATCTGGAAATCGGCATCGGCGGGCTAATCCATCTGGAACCTGTGCGGTTGAACCATTGGCCCGCGCGCCTGACAAGGGCGGCATCTTGCCGAACCCACCGTATGGTGCCACCAATACCGCGGCATCGTCATAGTGTACTGGATATAGCGACCGCTCGCTCGGTTGAAGGACCGGATGGTTGGTGCCATGTGACGGGTCTGTTGGTTGATGCAGCCCGTGAACAAAGGACAGGAAACATGTATTCTGACGTTTCGCTTTTTATCGATGGCGCCTGGGGTCCCGCCGCGGGCGGCCGCACGATCGAGGTCGTCAACCCGGCCACCGGGGACAAGATCGGCACCGTGCCGCACGCCGCGCTGTCGGACCTGGATCGCGCCCTGGAAGCCGCCGACAAGGGCTTCAAGGTGTGGCGCAAAATTTCCGCCTATGACCGCTCCAAGGTCATGCGCAAGGCCGCCGATATTCTGCGTGAACGCGCCGACAACATCGCCCGCCTGCTGACCATGGAACAGGGCAAGCCGTTTGCCGAAGCCAAGGGCGAAGTGCTGGCCGGCGCCGACGTGATCGACTGGTTCGCCGAGGAAGCTCGCCGAGCCTATGGCCGTGTTATCCCGGCCCGGGCAGAGGGCGTGTATCAGTTGGTGATCAAGGAACCGGTCGGCCCGGTGGCCGCGTTCACGCCTTGGAACTTCCCGATCAACCAGGTGGTGCGTAAGCTGTCCGCCGCGCTGGCCGCCGGATGCTCCATCATCGTCAAGGCCCCCGAGGAAACCCCGGCCTCCCCGGCCGAGTTGATCCGCGCGTTCGCCGATGCCGGCGTACCGGCTGGGACGATCAATCTGGTGTACGGCATCCCGTCGGAGATTTCCGAGTATCTGATCCCGCATCCTGTCATCAGGAAGATGTCATTCACCGGCTCCACAGTCGTGGGCAAGCAGCTTGCCGCGCTTGCCGGCGCGCACATGAAGCGGGTCACGATGGAGCTGGGCGGCCATGCCCCGGCGATCGTGTTCGACGACGCGGACGTCGATCTGGCCAGCCGCATGCTGGCCGGCGCGAAGTATCGCAATGCGGGGCAGGTCTGCGTGTCGCCGACCCGCATGCTGGTGCAGGAAAAGGTCTATGAGCAGTTCGTGGAAGGCTTCGTAGCCCACACCAAGAAGCTGAAAGTCGGCGACGGGCTGGAAACCGGCACCACGATGGGGCCGCTGGCCAATCCGCGCCGCGTCGCGGCGATGGAAACTTTCATCGGCGATGCCCGGCAGAAGGGTGCCACCGTGCGCACCGGCGGTAACCGCATCGGCAACAAGGGCAATTTCTTCGAGCCCACGGTGCTGACGGACATTCCGATGGAAGCCCGCGTGCTGCATGAAGAACCGTTCGGCCCGCTGGCGCTGATCTCTCCGTTCCGCAGTCTGGACGACGTGGTGACCGAGGCGAACCGCCTGCCGTTCGGTCTGGCGTCCTATGCCTTCACCCGTTCGGCGAAGACCGCCAACGCCATCGCCAGTTCGGTTGAAGCCGGCATGATGACCATCAACCACATGGGCCTGGCGCTGCCGGAAGTGCCGTTCGGCGGGATCAAGGACTCCGGCTACGGGTCCGAGGGCGGGTCCGAGGCGATCGAGGCCTATCTGAACACCAAGTTCGTCACCCAAGCCGGCCTGTAAGGCTGGATGCAGCGGCCGGCGGGACACCCCGCCGGCCGTTGTCTATTTAGACCCCGACCATCACGTCGGATGCCTTGATCACGGCGAAGGCTTTCATCCCGGCCTTCAGACCCAGTTCCTCCGCCGCCTCATTGGTGATGGAGGCGGTGACAGTCACGTCGCCGCTTATCGCGATGGTCACATGGGTTGTTGTCGCCCCGGGCTTGACGGTGACGATCGTGCCGGGAATTTGGTTACGGGCTGACAGCTTCATCGTACGGCTCCATTGGGAATAGCGCACGCACCTTCGGCTATCCGCCCGACACGGTGAAGCGAAAAGTCGCATTCGTATGCGCTGTTAACGGTTTCTCAATCTTTGGGGTCCACACATGGAAACGGCGGTCGAATCCCCGACCGCCGTCAACCAAGGAGGAACCGATGGCTAGTACCCATCATTGTTCCCTGCGGCGAATCATCGTGATCTTGACGATTAAAGTCAAGATCATTCTGAAGCGCTAGCAGGGAGAGGGCCAGTTCTTCGGAACTGGCCTACTCCTCGGTCTTCGCTTTACATGCAGCAGTATTCAGACAATCGTCATCACCCACTACTCCGAAGCACCGCCGCGGGCGGCGCGTTGCAGCGCCGTCAGGTGTTTCCGAGCGGCGGCGGCGCATTCCTCCTCGATGGCGCGGTAGCGCGTTACCACCGACTGCCCCAGTTCGGTCAGGCTGGCGCCGCCGCCGCCGCTGCCGCCGGCCGCCGTCTGCACCACCGGCGCACCCAGCGTCGCGTTCAGATCCTCGACCAGTTCCCAGGTCCGCCGATAGGAAATGTGCAGCGCGCGCCCCGCAGCCGAAATCGAGCCCGATCGCGCGATCTCCTCCAGCACCGCCACCTTGCCCGGCCCGATACGGGCACCGGATGCCAGATCGACACGAATGCTCAGCCGGTTCGATGCCTTGGCCGGCGCGGACGGTTTTGCCTTGGACACTGTCATGCCGCACCGAAACACGCCCCGCGCCGGAGATCAATCGTTCGCTGCAAGGTGTTCCGGCCGATCGCTTGCCGCTATATCCTATAGGATATATCGTCGGGAGCAGGAGACACCCTCGGATGCACCGCCTGATCGCGATCCTGATTCTGCTGTATGCGACACCGGCCATGGCGGCGGACGTAACCGACGCCACCGGACGCACGGTCGCCATCCCCGACGCACCTCAACGGGTGCTTCCCGCCGGACCGCCCGCCGCAGTGCTATTGGCCACCATCGCACCCGCGCAAATGCTGGGATTTCCCGGCCCCGTCAGCGATTCGGCACGCGCGCTGCTGGCACCCGCGGCCAGCGGCAAGGACAGCGTACCACGCCTGACCGGAGGCGGCGATATGCGCAAGGCGATCGAACCGCTGCATCCCGACCTGATTATCGACTACGGCAACATCTCGCCCCACTACCAGCAACTGGCGCGCGACACTCAGCAGAAGACCGGCATTCCAACCCTGCTGTTCGACGGCTCTTTGGATCAGATTCCCACCGTTGCGCGGACACTGGGCCGCATCCTGCACCAACCGGACCAAGCTGAAGCGGTGGCCCGATTCGCGGAGGCTATCCTCGCCCTGCCCATTCCGACCGCATCCCACCCCCGCGTCCTCTATGCCCGGGACGAGGATGGATTACTCGTCGCCGCACCCAACACCGATGTCACGGCGGTCTTCACGCGCCTCGGCTGGCAAGTCGTCGCCCCCGACGGCAGCGGCACTTTCCGCCACGCAACCGTCGATGCGATCCGCGTACTGGACCCGGATGTCATCATCCTGGCAAACCCCGAAGCCCGATCGCTGCTGGCCACCCCCCTCTGGGCCAGCCTGCGCGCGGTTCGCGAGTCACGGGCGTATATCGCCCCATCGGAGCCATTCGGCTGGATCGAGGAACCGCCGTCGATCAATCGCCTGCTGGGTGTTGCCTGGCTGCAAGGCGCGGACCCGCGGACGCTTGCCGCACTTTTCAATACGATTGTCTATAATCATGCCTTGACACCCGCACAGCTTGCCGCGGTCGCCGGTGCAATCCAATCGCTCAAACCCTGACCCCGTAAGGCTTCATGCGCGCTGTTCTGCTCCTGCTCCTGCTCCTGCTGCTCATCCCTTTACAGGCCAGGGCGGAGGCGCTGACGGTATTCGCCGCCGCCAGCCTGACGGACGCCATGCGGGAAGTCGCCGGCCTGTGGGCGAAGGCCGGGCATGAAGCACCCCGCCTGTCGTTCGGTGCCAGTTCCACGCTCGCACACCAAATCGAGCAGGGTGCTCCGGTCAATGTCTTTGCGTCGGCCGATGAGAAATGGATGGACGATCTGGCGCGTCACGATCTGATCGCCCCCGGTTCCCGGAGAGACCTGCTGGGGAACGACCTGGTGCTGGTAGTCCCGGCCGATCATCCCATCCATGTAGATATTAAACCCGGCTTCGACCTCGGCGCCCTGCTTGGACCCGACGGGCGCCTCGCGGCCGGCGATCCAGCGCATGTGCCGGCGGGTATCTATGCCGAACAGGCATTGCGGAAACTGGGGCTGTGGCAGAAGTTCGGCCCGCGTATCGCCGCCGCCGCCGATGTCCGGTCCGCCCTGCTGCTGGTTGAACGCGGAGAGGCGCCGGCCGGTATCGTCTATGGAACCGACGCCGCGGTATCCAAATCCGTGACCGTCGCGGGCGCATTCCCCGAAGCCAGCTACGATCCGGTCACCTATCCGTTCGCGGCGATCAAAACCGGCGATACGCAAGAGGCGCGGGCTTTCCTGGCGTTCCTGTCCTCGCCAGCCGCCCGCGACATCTGGGTTCGGCGCGGCTTTAAGGTCGAGCGACCGAAGCCGTAGTACGAACACCCACCATTTCCAAGGCCAACTGGGCCATTTTCTGACCGACATCGTCGATCGACAGGCGACCGCCGGGCTGATACCAGGTGTATGCCCAGCTCACCATGCCGCCGATCGCCAGCGCCGCCACCCGCACGTCCGCGACGCTGAAATTTCCGGCCCTGGCCCCCTCGTCCAGCAGGTCGCTCAACAGCCGGTCGAATCGCTTGCGCAGCCCGTTGATCTCAACTAGCCCCGCCTCCGACAGGTTCTTTTCTTCCCGGAAATAGACCGCGATATTGGCCTGCCGCTGCAAAACCACACGGGTGAAATTGATCACGCCGTTATACAGCCGTTCCTCCGGAGTGCCGCCCTGTTCGGCCGCATTCTCGATCGCGGCCAGCGACATTTCGATGGTCGGGCGGCAAATCGCCTCCAGAAGCTCCACCTTGCTGCGGAAATGTGTGTAGATGAACGGTTTCGTCACGCCTAGCTTACCGGCGATGTCGTCCAGCGTGGTGCCGCTAAACCCACGCTCATAGAACAGCTTGACCGCCTCCTCCAGGATGCGATCGCGCTTATAGGCCGATATTTCTTCACGCATGACGTCTTAACCCAATAGCCCCCGCAGCATATAAGCAGGAATCGGCCGTTGACGCCATGCGGCGGAGTCAGCCAACGGTTTCACGTCCCATTGCCAGGAACTTCTCCCGCCGCTTCGCCCGCAGCGACGCACCATCCATCCCGTTCAGGCTTGCCAGCGCCTCCTGGATCGCCCGGCTGACCGACTGCAGCGTCGCCGCTTTGTCACGCTGCGCGCCGCCAAGCGGTTCGGCCACGATCTGGTCGATCAGCTTCAGGCGCAGCAAATCCTCGGCGGTCAGCCGCAGCGCCTCGGCCGCAACCGAGGCCTGCGCCGCGTCGCGCCACAGGATCGACGCACACCCTTCCGGGGAGATAACGGAGTAGATCGCATGCTCCAGCATCAACACACGGTCGCCGGCCGCCAGGGCGATCGCACCGCCCGACCCGCCTTCGCCGATGATCGTCGCCACCACCGGAACCGGCGCCTCCAGACAGGCCGCGATCGAGCGGGCAATGGCTTCGGCCTGACCCCGAGCCTCCGCATCGATCCCCGGAAATGCGCCCGAGGTATCCACGAAGGTCAGCACCGGCAGGTTGAACCGGCCGGCAAGCTCTACCAGGCGGCGGGCCTTGCGATACCCTTCCGGACGCGCCATGCCGAAATTATGCTTCACCCGAGACTCGGTGTCGGTACCCTTCTCGGTGCCCAGCACCACCACGGGGCGGCCGCGGAACCGGCCCATCCCGCCCAATACGGCGGCATCGTCAGCGAACGCGCGGTCGCCCGCCAGCGGCGTGAACTCAGTAATCAGCGTGTCGATGTAATCCTGCGCCTTGGGGCGGTCTGGATGGCGGGCAACCTGGGTTTTCTGCCAGGGAGTGAGCTTCGCGTAGGTAGAACGCAGCTGCTTGTCGGCGACCGCGGTCAGGCGGGCAACCTCATCGGCGATGTTGATACCGTCGGGTTCCGACATACGCCGGAGCTCTTCGATCTTGCCTTCCAACTCGGCGATGGGTTTTTCGAATTCTAAGAAATGGCGCATGGCGCGGGGGCTTTAGCACACTTCCCGGCCATGGGAAGCAGCCTCGTCCGGGATTGACATTTGGCCAGCACCGGCAAAATGCTCGACTCGGAATGTAGCCTAGGCTACATTCTGTCGTGAAGGGCGCACAGTATGGCGAAGGCTGCATCTTTTTCCTCTCGGCCGCACGCATGAGCGATGCGGTTGTCCGCAGATCCCTTTCGAGCCGCACGGCCGCGGCCGGCCGGCTTGCCTTGGGCGGCGGGCGAGGCCTGCGCGGCATGCTTCCGTTCATCGGACCCGCGGTGGTCGCCTCCATCGCCTACATGGATCCTGGCAACTTCGCCACAAACATCCAGGCAGGCGCCCGGCACGGCTACATGCTGCTGTGGGTCGTACTGCTGGCCAACGTAATCGCCATGCTGTTCCAGGCGCTGTCCGCCCGCCTGGGCATCGTGTCCGGGCACAGCCTGGCGACACTGTGCCGGATGCACTTCCCCGGTTCGCTGGTGATCGCGATGTGGCTGGCCAGCGAAGTCGCCGCGATGGCCACCGATCTGGCAGAGTCCATCGGCGCGGCTATCGGTATCAGCGTGCTGTTCCATCTGCCGCTGCTGGCCGGCCTGCTGATTACATTCGCCATCACCTGGGGCCTGCTGACTTTCCAGTCGCGCGGCTTCCGGCCGCTGGAACTGATCATCGCCGGCTTCGTCGGCATTATCGGCGTGGCCTATCTGATCGAGTTGTTCATTGCTCCGCCAGACTGGGGCCAGTTCCTGTTTCACTCCGTCGTCCCCGAACTGAACGGGGCCGACAGCGTTACCCTGGCCGTAGGCATTGTCGGCGCCACGGTCATGCCGCATGCCATCTATCTGCACTCGGCGATGATGATAGGGCGGGTAGAGGCGCGCAACGACGGGGAACGGCGGCGGCTGATCCGGTACTCGAACCTGGAAGTCCTGATCGCCCTCAGCCTGGCCGGGCTGGTCAACATGGCCATGGTGGCGATGGCGGCAACGATGTTCCACCAGGGGCATGCGGATGTCGGCGAGATTGAAACCGCCTACCGCACGCTGCTGCCGCTGATGGGCGGGGTCGCCGCCGCGGCGTTCATGATGTCGCTACTGGCGTCCGGACTGTCCAGTTCCGTGGTGGGAACGATGGCGGGGCAGGTCATCATGCAGGATTTCGTGGGCTTCCATATCCCGATATGGGTCCGGCGCGTCACGACCATGCTGCCGGCGGTGGTCGTGGTGGCGATTGGGGTCGATGCTACCGACGCGCTGGTGTTCAGCCAGGTGGTGCTGAGCGTGGTGCTGCCAATCCCGATGATCGCGCTGCTGGTGCTGATCCGCCGCCCCGCCGTGATGGCCGGGTTCGCCATCGGCCGGCCCGTTCAGCTGTTGACCGCGGCAGCTTCGGTCGTTGTGCTGGCATTGAATCTGGTGCTGTTGTGGGAAAGTTTTGGCATTTAGGCCGGCATTGAGGCAGAAACCCGATCATGTCCGACCTGACGGCCGAAACGCCGATTCACCTTCTGCCGGAGGAGCCGACCCAGGCCAGCCGCTTCGGCAAGGCGCGCACCGCCCAATCGGGCGCGCTGCTGGAGGACTATGTCGAACTGATCTCCGACCTGCTGACCAGCGGCGGGGAGGCCCGCCCCACCGACATCGCCCGCCGGCTGGGCGTGGCACACGCCACGGCGATCAAGACCATCGGACGGCTGAAGCGCGAGGGACTGGCGGTGGCCAAACCCTATCGCGGCGTCTTCCTGACCGAAGCTGGCGAAAGCCTGGCTGCCAGGGTTCGTGCCCGGCACCGCGTGGTGGTCGATCTGCTACTGGCCGTCGGCGTGCCATTCGAGGCCGCCGAGTCGGACGCGGAAGGCATCGAACACCACGTCTCCGACACCACGCTGGCGGCATTCGCCCGCTATCTGGCCGAACGGTAACAACCGGCTTCCCGGAGGTCCCGAACCGCCGGGCTTTCCAGAGGTTCGGGTCTGTCGTGCCGAATCAGGCTGCCGGCATACGGTGCAGCGCGCACAGCTTGTTACCGTCGGGGTCGCGCAGGTAGGCAAGATACATCGCGCCGGCGCTGCCTTGGCGGATGCCCGGCGGATCCTCGATGGAAATGCCGCCATTGGCGACGCCGGCCGCATGCCAGGCATCGGCCTGCTCCGGGCTGGCCATTGCAAAGCCGATGGTGCCGCCGTTGGCGTG
>JAKBCJ010000563.1 GCA_021807975.1 Pseudomonadota bacterium
TGCGGGTCGATCAGCGCAAGATCATGGCGTGCGGGCTGCTGGTGCTGGGCTGGGCGCTGTACCAAATGAGCACCTGGACCCCGGATGTGACGCAGGAGCAGATGATGCTGACCCTGGTGCTGCAGGGCTTCTCCATCGGTCTGGTGTTCAACCCGATGTCGGTCATGGCTTATACGACCCTGTCGCCGCAGCTTCGCGGCGAGGGCACCGCGTTGCAGTCGCTGGCCAGGAATATCGGTTCGGCGATCGGGATATCGGTGACGTCGTTCACGCTGACCCGGGGCGTGCAGGTCACCCACGCCGACATTTCAGCCGGGATCACACCGTTCAACCGGGTGCTGCAAATGGGCGATTACGCGTCCCGCGTCCTAAACCCGGAGACGACGCACGGCGCGGCCATGCTGGATGACATGATCAACCACCAAGCCAAGATCATCGCTTATAACAACGACTTCCGGCTGATGATCCTGACGATCGTGCCGCCGCTGCTGCTGCTGGCGTTCATGCGCCGGCATGTGCGCCCCGAAACCGCGGCAGGGGATGATTAAGTGTGCGCCCCGGGCGGCGACTGATGAAACGCGCGCGCCGCCGTTCCCGTTGAAGCCCTAAAACCCATATAGCTGGGCGGGATTGTCCACCAGGATCGCGTGCCGCACCGCCGCATCGGGCACCAGGGCGAACAACTGGTCCAGCAATGCCCCGGCCTCGGGCGCGGGGTCCATCTGCGAATGCGGCCAGTCGGTTCCCCATACGCAGCGTTCAGCCGCCGCGGCGACGATGGCGCGCACATTCGGCCCGGTATCGGCCCATGGCTGTCCGGTCGAGGACGTCCGGTAGCCGCACAGCTTGATCCACGCCCGTCCGCTGTCCATCAGCCGCAGCAGCGCCTGGAACTGCGGATGCGCCTGACCCAGCGCCGCCTTCACCCCGCCCAGATGGTCGATGACGACCTCCACCGGCAACTTGGTGAGCATGTCCCCCATTTGCTGGATTTGCGCGCCCTCGGCGTAGATCTGGATGTGCCACCCCAGCGGCGCGATCCGTTTGGCGAGCGCCTGGAGCTGCTCCACAGGGGTGCCGTTGCCGGACACCATATTGAAGCGGACGCCGCGAATCCCCTGATCGTGCATGCGGCGCAAAGCGGCATCATCGAAGCTGTCGTCGATCACCGCGACGCCACGCGCGCGGTGCAGCCCGAACCGGGCGATGGCATCCAGCGTTACCGCGTTGTCGGTGCCGTAGATGCTGGCCTGCACCACCACCATGCGCCGCAGCCCGACGGTTTCCGCCAGTTCGAGATAGGCTGGCACCAATGCCTCGGGCGGGGTGTAGCTTCGGCCGGGGCTCATGGGAAACCGGTCGAACGGGCCGAAAATATGGAAATGGCAGTCGCAGCTCAGCGGCGGAGCCTTCTGTCGCGGGGCTCGGGTCTTCATCCGGTTCCTCCTGTTGCCTCGCTTGTAGCGGCGGTCCCGGCCATCGCCAACACCGGGGGCGGCCGGACGCCGGATACGGCCCAGAACGCCAGGGCGTATGCCAGCGCCGATACCGCGAACGGCGCGCCGGCCAGTTGGAACGGCGCGGCGGGGCCGGTGAAGCTGGAAAATACGAAACTGGCGACCATGGGTGAGGCGATGGCGGTCAGGCCCTGGACCGAAGCCAGCGCCCCCTGGGTCTCGCCCTGGCGGTTGCCGGCCGCGCTGGACGACACCATTGACTGGATCGCGGGGTTGGTGATCGCCCCCATGGCCTGCATGACGATGCCCATCAGTACCACCCATCCGAATGGTCCGAAGGCGATGCACAAATACGCGCAGCCGGTGATCGTCGTGCCGATCATCGCCGCCCGGCGCTCGCCCAGCGCCGGGACCAGCCGCCGCACCAGCAAGCCCTGAACGACCGCCGAACCCAGCCCGGCCAAGGCCAGCGCCAGTCCGTTCTGCCTGGTGTCCCAGCCAAAGCGCTGCTGATTGGCCAGCACGAACGTGCTTTGCAGTGCACCCAGCGCGAACCATGCGGCACCCCACGCAATCGCCAGCCGGCGGAGATTGCGGTTTGCTGTGACCATCCGCAGCGATCCGACCGGGTTCGCCCGGCGCCAGTCGATCGGGCGGCGCAGCGCGGGCGGCAAACTTTCCGGCAGCACGAAGTATCCGTACAGCACGTTACAGCCGGCCAGGACGGCGGCGGCGATGAAGGGCAGCCGCAGGCCATAGGAACCCAGCAGGCCGCCGAGAGCCGGGCCGACGACGAAGCCGACACCGAAGGCGGCGCCGATCAGCCCGAACTGGCCGGCCCGTTTTTGCGGCGGGGTTACGTCGGCGATATAAGCCGTCGCGGTTGCCGCGTTCGCCGCGGTGGCCCCGGCGATCAGCCGCCCCAGGAACAGCCATGCCAGCGAGGGCGCCCAGGCCAGCAGCAGATAGTTCGCGCAGATACCGCCCAGTGACAGCAGCAGCACCGGGCGGCGGCCGAACCGGTCGCTGAGGGCGCCGAGGATCGGGGCGCAGACAAACTGCATCAGGGCGAACACGGTCAGCAGCGCGCCGACCCAAATCGACGCCGCGGATACCGGCAGGGCGGACAGTTTCACGACCAGGGACGGCACGATCGGGACCACCAGGCCGAAGCCCAGGGCGTCGATGACCAGGGTTATCAGAATGAAGCGGACAGACGCTGATCGGCCGCTCATGGTTCGGACCGCGACGCGGCGAGGACGGAGTTCATACGCGCTAGATGTGCATCCGCCGGCCGCTTTGCCAAGCGGGGAGGTAAGGCCGGTGGTGCGGTGTGGGTTCGGAAAGAAGAAAATTTCTCACAATCGTCAATATTGGGAAAAAATCACCGTCTTGTGTTGACCATCTTGCCAGATGGGAAAAATCTGGCCTTGTATGCCGGCTACTGACCGCGGCGATCCATCGTCGGCGGCCGTCCGGGAAAGGGAATCCTGCCATGTCGTCCGAACACAAGCCGCTCGTTTTCGACCGCCCGCTGCGCGGCCGCATCTACGACAGTATCGCCGAA
>JAKBCJ010000564.1 GCA_021807975.1 Pseudomonadota bacterium
CGCCCGCGCGTCTGCGTCGTCGGCGCCGTCGGCGTTCACAAGGGCTACGATATCCTGCTTGCCTGCGCGCGCGATGCACAACGGCGCGGCCTGGACCTGGAATTCGTGGTGGTCGGACATACGATCGACGATGCCAGGATCATGGCCACGGAACGCGTATTCGTAACAGGCGAGTATGGTCCGGGCGAGGCCGCCGGACTGATCGCGGCACAAAGCTGCGCGCTGGGATTCGTGCCGTCGATAACGCCGGAAACCTGGTGCCTGACATTGGGTGAAATATGGCGCGCCGGCCTGCGCGCCGCCTCCTTCGACATAGGCGCCCCGGCGGAACGAATCAGACGAACCGGGCGTGGAATAGTACTTCCATTGGGGCTACCTCCAAATGCTATTAACAACGCGCTGCTCGCCACGATCCGGGCGGCTTGTATTCAATGAAGGATCGTGACCGCAATGGTGCCCAAAACCGAACGACGCTGCCCCCCACCATCTTTCTGATCTGGTGATAATCAGCATAAAATGTCACGAACACCAAAACAGCGAGTCAGCCGCATGTCGAAAGCCGCGAGCGCGGAACGAACGAAAACCCCAACCGGGCAAACCGTTAACCAACCAGCCGATCCAAAATCCGACGCCGCGAACCGTATCGCCGAATTGCAGGTCACTGCGCACCTTATGACGCTGGAAACCGGACTGTTCTGCGTCTTTCAAACCCCCGGCAGCGCAGCCTCCAACGACCTCACCGGTCTGCCTGGCGTACGCATCACCCCCGCGCCCGGGCTGGCGGGGCGCCCGGAAGCCGTCTCTGTCAGCACGTTTCGCGACGATGGCTGGCTGGGCGGAACCGCGGCCCTGGTGCATGTAACCGACGGTTCGGCGCAGATTCTGGTCACCATCTACCAGCATAAGGGTTTGGATGCCCCGCCGGGCCTCCAGGTTCTTCGCCTCAGCGGCGAACCGGGCGCCGCGGCCACGCCGCAAGTCCCCGTCGCTCCCCCGGCACCCAGACCGGCAGCCGAACAGCCTGCTGTTGTTCCCGAAGTCATGGCACACGTCCAGCGCACGGGCGATGTCGGCGTCAAGCTCGGTGAATGGCTTGGCCTCAAGGGAAGCCGCCAGTGGATCGAGGGATTCGGCCTGTCCCCCGCCAACGGCATCGCCCTGGAGGATATCGAGTATCAGGCCGTACTGGGCCGCAACTGGCTGTCGCCATGGGTCAGCGGCGGCAAGTACTGCGGCAGCCGCGGTATGGCATTGCCCCTGCTTGGCATCAAAGTCCGCCTGAAGGGGGCCGCCGCCCGCGCGTTCGATTGCAGTTATTCGGCCACCTTCGTCGATGGCAGCGCGGTCGGACCCGTCAGCGGCGGGGAAGCCTGCGAAGCCGAAAGCCTGGCCGCCCTGGAATCGTTCCGGATCGTTCTACAGCCGCGCCCCGGCAAGACCGCTCCGAAAGCAGCCCCGAAAAAGGTCGCGGCCAGCCAGGTCAAGCCGCGCGCCAAGGCATAAGACGGCGCCGCCGCAATGCAACAAAAGCCAGCCAGCCCCGCGCCGGCCGGCTTTTCGTTGTGGCACCTGTTCAGACAAGGTCAGAAGATTGAAGTTCCTGTTCGTTCATCAGAACTACCCCGCCCAGTTCCTGCATATCGTCCGGCACCTGGTTGCGACGAAGCAGCACGAAATCGTTTTCATCACCGAACCGAACGAAAATGAAATACCCGGCGTCCGGAAGGTGCCTTACAAAAAGCCCGTGCTGGACGTGGCGGGCGTTCATATCGCGGCCCGCGAACTGGATAACGGCGCCCGCCGGGCGGAGGTGGTTTATCGCGCCGCGCACGGCCTGAACCACCTGGGCTATAAGCCCGACATCATCATCGGCCATCACGGCTGGGGCGAAATGCTCAATCTGCGTGATCTGTGGCCCAACACGCCGATGCTGGGCTACATGGAATTCTATTATCAGTTTGATGCCGCCGATGTCGGGTTCGATCCGGAATTCCCGCCCAATCCGCTGGATTTCCCCCGCATCCGAGCCAAGAACGCGATCAACCATATTGCGCTCAATCTGGGCGCAACCGGGCAATGCCCGACACGCTGGCAATTATCGACCTACCCCGAATGGGCTCGGCCGCAAATCGAACTGATCTGGGAAGGCGTCGATCTGGACCTGTGCCGCCCGAACCCGGCGGTGCGCAAGAAAACCCTGAAGATCGGCGGCATGACCATCAAGCCGACCGATAAACTGGTCACCTATGTCTCCCGCGATCTGGAACCCTATCGCGGGTTCCACACCATGATGCGGGCGCTGCCGGACCTGATGAAGGCGCGCAAGGACCTGAAAGTCGTCATGATTGGCGGCGACGGCATCAGCTATGGCAGCGCACCCTACCCCGGCGGCACCTGGCGGGAAGTCATGTTGAAAGAGGTCGGCACGGCCATCGATCCCGATCGCGTCGTTTTCCCCGGCCGCGTCCCTTACATGACCTACCTGACCGCGCTGCAACGCTCCGACGCGCATGTCTATCTGACCTATCCGTTCGTCGCGTCATGGTCGATGCGGGAATCCATGGCGGTCGGCTGCGCGGTCGTCGGCGGCGATGTCGATCCGGTGCGGGAATTCATCACCCATGGCGAAAACGGGCTGCTGGCCCCTTTCCTGGAACCGAAGACCCTGGCACGAACCGTTCTCAATCTCATCGAAGACAAGGATTTGAACGCCAAACTGCGCCACAGCGCCCGGGCCTATGCGGAGGCGAACCTCGCGATGGGGGACTACCTCGACCGCTACTGCGACGTGATCGCCCGGCTGACCGGCGAACATCCCGTCCCGCTGGCGGAACCCGAACAGCCGGTCGCCAAAAAGCCCCTCCGGATCCGCAAACCGGTCGCCGCCGACGCTTAGGCCGGCCTGCCGCCCGGCCGGCAACGCAGTCCGCCTCTTGCCCGATCCCGCCGGCTTGTGCCACCACGGCGAAACGACGCATCTCACTGCGCTTCGCGACCGATGAGGATAATCATGACCGA
>JAKBCJ010000091.1 GCA_021807975.1 Pseudomonadota bacterium
ATGGCCTTCAATGTCGGCTCCACCGCCTGGCCCATCGGGAACTGCCAGGGATTGCCCTCGCCGAACTCGCCGCGCATCGACACCAGCGTCAGCATCGGGAAGCGGCAGCCGGCGGTCAACGACAGCATGTTGATCGTGTTGCCCACCCCGGAAGACTGCATCAGCAGCACTGCCCGCTGCCCGCCGAGATCGGCGCCGGCCAGCATGGCGACACCTTCCTCCTCGGTCGTCAGCGGGACCGAATGGACGTCGGGATCCGCCAGGGAGCGGTCGATCAGCACTTTATGGCCGGCATCCGGAACGTAGCAGAACTGGGTGACGCCGTTCCGGCGGAGGAGATCGTACAGCGCCGCCGGCCAGGTTTCTCGTGTGATCGCGTCCGCCATTCTATAATTTCCTACTTCGTGACGAGTTTGCAGCCGCCCTGATCCAGCGGACGGAACGCCTTGTCTCCGGGGATCGTGGCCAGCACCTTGTAAACATCCCAGGGCGATTTCGACTCGTCCGGTGCCTTCACCCGGAAGGTAAGCATATCATGCACGGCCCGGCCATCCTTGCGGACCACCACGGTTCCGAACAGCTTGTCCTGAATGGGGTGCTTTTGCATCGCCGCGATAACGTCCTCGCCGACGATGGAGTTGGCTTCCTTGACAGCATGCAGATAGGCCAGGACGGATGAATAGACGCCGGCCTGATTGGCGGTTGGCATCTTACCGTCGAATCTCTGGCCGAATTTGCGGGCAAAACCGCGCGTGTTGTCGTTCAGGTCCCAGTAATAGGCCTCGGTCACCGTCATGCCCTGCGCCGCCTTCAAGCCTATGGCTTTCACATCGACGATCTGGGTGAACAGTCCGGCCAGTATCTGCTTTTTCATCATGCCGAATTCGGCGGCCTGCTTCACGGCGTTGATCAGGTCGGCGCCGGTATCGGCCAGCGCCACCACCTTGGCGCCGGACGACTGCGCCTGCAGCAGATAAGACGAAAAGTCGGAGGTACCCAGCGGATGCTTGACCGAACCCAGCACCTTGCCGCCCAGGCTGGTCAGTACCGCGGAAGAATCGCGCTCCAGCGCCGCGCCAAGTGCGTAGTTGAAGCTGATATAAAACCACGTATCGGCGTGCTGGGCGACCATCGCGCGCGCCATGGTGTTACCCAGAGCGTACGTGTCCATGGTCCATTGCACGGTAGTAGGCTGACAGAATTTCCCGGTTAGATCGGACGTGCCCACATTGGTTGCTATGAAAGTGCGGTGCTTTTCCGCCATGACAGTATTCACCGCCAGCCCGACGCCGGAATTCACTGCATCGGCCACCGCATCCACGCCGTCGCGGTCCACCCATTCACGCACGATCTGGGCACCCAGATCGGGCTTATTCTGATGATCCGCCGACAGAATCTCTACTTTGAAACCGCCGTCCTGTTCGGCGAAATCCTCGGCCGCCATTTGCGCGGCGACAACAGAACCCCGGCCGGACTGGTCGGCGAACGGGCCGTTCATGTCGTTGAGGATGCCGATTTTCACGACGGCGGGAATTTCAGCCCGGGCGAAAGTGCTCGGCAGCAGGAAAGCCAGAGCCATGGCCGTTCGGCGGATCGACATTGTTGACGTCTCCCTATGCTTATCTTTCCGCTTTTACATCAGCCGACGCACGATACCAGCACTTGTGCGAAGGCCCGCGCGCGATGGCTGGCGGCGTGCTTCTCCTCCGGGTCGATCTCGCCGAATGTCTGTTGTCCGCCCGCCGGGACAAACATTGGATCGTAGCCGAACCCATTGCCGCCCCGCGGCGGCCAGACCAGCGTCCCGTCGATGCGGCCCAGAAAGGTTTCGGTATGCAAGTCCGGCCATGCGAGGCACAGCGCGGCCACGAACCACGCCCGGCGGTCCGGATTGTCGCCGATTTTTTCGTTCACCAGCGCCATCGCGGCGGAGAAATCTTTCGACGGACCCGCCCAGCGGGCCGACAAGACACCCGGCGCGCCGCCCAGGGCGGCCACGCAGAAGCCGGAATCGTCCGACAATGCCGGCAGTCCGCTGGCCGTCGCTGCCGCGAGCGCCTTGATCCGCGCGTTGCCAGCGAAGTCCGGGGCATCCTCCTCCGGCTCTGGCAGCCCGAGATCGCCGGCCGATACCGCCTCTATCCCAAGCGGGCGCAACAGGGCATCGATCTCGCGCAGCTTGCCCTTGTTATGGCTGGCAATGACGAGCTTCTGGCCGCGGTGAAGTTTGCGCGCCATCGCGGTCTTCCTTAATCGCCCAGGGCGCGGCGCTGCAGGTCGAACAGCGCGGCGGTGCCGTTGCGGGCGAGACCGAGCAGGGCGTGGAACTGGGCCTCGTTGAAGGCGGTCTTTTCGGCGGTTGCCTGGATTTCGACGATACCGCCGCCATCGGTCAGCACGAAGTTGGAGTCGGCCTGGGCGTTCGAATCCTCGTCATAATCCAAATCCAGCACCGGGGTGCCGTCGAATATCCCGCAGGACACGGCGGCGACCTGGCCGGTCAGCGGGATGGTCTTCAACACGTTCATTTTCACCAGATGGCGGAACGCAAGGGACAGCGCGATCCAGGCGCCGGTAATCGCGGCGCAGCGGGTGCCGCCATCCGCGTTCAGCACGTCGCAGTCCAGCGTGATCGACATCTCCCCCATGGCGGCCCGATCGACGACCGCGCGCAAGGAGCGTCCGATCAGGCGCTGAATTTCCTGGGTGCGGCCGGATTGCTTGCCGCGGGCAGCTTCACGGTCGCCGCGCGTATGCGTGGCTCTGGGCAGCATGCCGTACTCGGCGGTAACCCACCCCAACCCGGTATTGCGCAGGAACGGCGGAATACGGGTTTCGACGCTCGCGGCGCACAGCACCTCGGTTTTGCCGATTTTAATGAGCGCCGAACCCTCGGCATGGCGGGCGAACCCGGTGACGATGGAAACTTCGCGCAGGGCGTCTGGGGCGCGGCCGGATGGGCGCATGGATATGGTCCTTGGGTGTCAGTGCGGCGCGGACCATACAGTTTCGCCGCCCCGCCGCAACCGCCTTTGCTTCGCGGGACGCGACCTATGGTGCGATGGCATCCGTATCGCACGGCTGCGGCACGACGGCTTCAGGTCCCGACTTCCCGGTCGCGAACATATCCAACCGCTCCCGCACCGCTCGGTATTCCGGGCTGTCGATCTGCTCCCGGCAGGTCATCGTCATACCCTTCAGGCGCATGGGCATCCCGCCGTTGTCGTCGATCAGCGTCTTGATCGCGTCGCGCGACAGCTGCCTCTGCGCTGTTGCCCATGCCTGGAATTGCGATTTGGCCTCGGCGGGGAACGGGCATTGCTTCAGCCGCGCCGACAGCGCATTCCGGTAGAGCTTTCCGGCCAGGCCGTCGCCGCAGGCGTCGAACTGATAGAAAGATGCGGCATAGGCGTGCCGAAACGCCGCGGTTGCCGGCGGCGCCGTGTCGCTTGCGCGTGCCGGCCCCAGACCAACCACGCCAGCGATCAGGCAATACCATACAATTCGCATCTTCACCCCTTTACTTTTTGACCGGCGGAAGTGTCGCGAGATAATGCGACACCGCCACGATATCGTCGTCGGTAAGGCCGGACGCGGCCTCTGACATGGCGGCAACGCCGGTGCTGGGGCGCGCGGCTGACCGGTAATCCGTCAATGCCTTGACCAGATAGTCCTGCCGCTGGTCGGCAAGTGCCGCGGCTGCGCGCTCCCCGCGGAAATCGTTCTTGTGACAAGCGGCACAGTGATGCTGCTCGACGATGAGTTTGCCCTTTTCGGCCATTTCGGGATTAGGTGAGTCGTCCGAAATTGCCGTCGTATAGGGCAGGCTGTGGAAATATGCGCCCAGATCGCGGATGTCCTGATCGGTGATATTGGCGATCAGCGGCGCCATCATCGGGTTTGGGCGGCGGCCGGTGCGAAAGAACACCAGTTGCCATTGGAGGAACTGGTCCTGCTGTCCGGCCAGTGACGGAATCCCGGGCATGGAGGACACGCCGTGTTCCCCATGGCACACCAGGCAGGGTTTGGCTTTCTCCTGGCCCGCCGCGATATCCGCGGCTGCCAGGCAAGACACGGCTGGCAGCGAGAGAATCGCTGCCAGCGTGATCATACGTAACGTCATTAGAGCGAAGCGGCCCTATTTCTTGTAGCTGATGCGATAAATCGCACCGGCCCAATCGTCGGACACCAGCAGCGATCCGTCTGGCGCCTGGATAATATCACCCGGACGGCCAAAGTAGTCGCGCTGGCCGGTGATCCAGCCCGATGCGAAGACTTCCTGATGCGCATTCTTGCCATCGGGATCCACAACCACGCGTTCGATGCGGCCGCCTTGATACTTGTGGCGGTTCCAGGAGCCGTGTTCGGCAATAAAGATATTGTCCTTATACTGCTTCGGGAACTGGTTGCCGGTGTAGAACTTCATGCCAAGGGGTGCGACGTGCGCACCGAGCTTCACGACTGGCGGCGTAAACTCGCTGCATTTGTGACCCATGGCGAACTTCGGATCGGGAATGTCGCCTTCATGGCAGTACGGATAGCCGAAATGCTCGCCCAGCCGGGTGATGTGGTTCAGCTTGTCGCTAGGTATGTCGTCGCCCAGCCAGTCGCGGGCGTTTTCGGTGAACCAATAGTCGCCGGAGCGAGGATCGATGTCGCCGCCGACGCTGTTACGAACGCCAAGGGCAACGATTTCCGCCAGACCGGTCTTAGGATCGACGCGTCGGATCTGCGACACGCTGGTCGGCGGTATGCCGATGTTGAACGGAGGGCCGAAAGGAATATACATCCAGCCGTTCTTGTCGGTAACGAGATATTTCCAGCCATGCGACGTATAAGGAGGCATGTCGTCGTATGCGACCACGGGCTCGGGCATTTTATCGAGATTTGCCTCGGCGTTATCGTAGCGCAACAACTTGTTGATGTCGATCACATACAGCGCGCCATCGTGGAAGGCGACACCGGTCGGCATATTCAGGCCTTTGAGGATCGTCTTGACGGTGCGCTGGCCGCCCTGATCGGTGACGGCATAGACATTGGTCGCCAGAAACGATCCGACGAACAGCGTGCCGTTGGCGCCCCAGGCCATCTGCCGAGCCTGAGGAATATTGCTGGCATAAACTTCGATCTTGAAGCCCGGCGGCAGCTTGATACGCTTCAGGTCTGCCTGCAATTCATCCAGCGGGGTCGGCGTCGCCGGGCCCGATGGCGGTGCAAGCCCCTTCTGGGCTTCTGTTTCGTCGCCCAGGAACCAGTCCGCGGGCGGATGAGCCCAGAACGACGGCTTGCTGGAATCGTAGTGCTTAAGGTCTTGGGCTACGGCTTTGCCCGATGGCAGGGCCGCCGCGAGCACTAAGGGAAGTGCCGTGGCAAGGCCGAATCGTAATGATCGAATATTCATGTATGTTCCTCCCGACATCAATCCAAGCATTGTTGCTGCTACGACGCAAGGGGGGGTACTAACATCGTGAAAACATGGATTCGGCTTTTGCGCCCCACCTTCAGGCCGCAAAGCCGAATATTTCAGACTCCAAGAAACGAAGTCGCTTCTTGCACTACGCCGGCCAAGGCGCCGTCAGCAAACGGGGATACCAGACCGGCCGAACGCACCAGGTCCTGAAATGGCAAAGAGCCGCCCCTGGCGCACAAGGCCGTGTAAGCCTCCATCGTCCCGGTATAATCGCGGCGCGACCGCACCCAGAACTGCATCGCACAACATTGGGCAAGCGTGTAGTCGATGTAGTAGAAGGGGGAACCGTAAATATGCGCCTTTGCCTGCCAGCGGCCCCCCTTGTTCGGAAATCCCAGGTCGCCGTAGTCGGTCCATGGCATATAGAGCCGTTCCAGCCGCGCCCACATGGCATGGCGGTCGGCGGGCGTCGCATCGGGGTTGGCATAAACCTCGTGCTGGAAGTGATCGACGCAGGCCCCGTAGGGCAGGAAGGCCAGCGCACCGATCAGGTGCATGCGCCGGAACCGGTCTGCGGCATCCTCGCCCACGAGCTTGCCGATTCCCGGATAGGACAAGAATTCCAGCCCCATCGAATCGATCTCCGCGGCCTCCATCGTCGGCCAGAGGTAATCGACGCCGGGCTGATGACGGCTTTCCCAGTTCTGGAAAGCATGCCCCATTTCGTGCGTGAACACGCCGATGTCATGATGAGTGCCGTTGAAATTGGCGAAAATGAAGGGCATGCCCTCGGTTGGGAACGACGTGCAGAATCCCCCGCCGGCCTTGCCCGGCCGGTTCTTCAGATCCATAAACCCGCCGTCGCGCATTAGGCGGTAGAACGCCGCGAGCCCGGGGTGCATGCCGTCGAACATCGCCGCCGCGGCATCCACCAGTTCGTCGTGGCCGCCGGCCGGCTTGGGGTTACCCGCGGGGTCGATCAGCGCCTCGTCCCAATACCGCAGCGTGTCCCAGCCGTGTTCGATGCGCCGGATCTCCAGCAGGCGGGCCACCAGTGGCACGACCCCGGCGACGATCTGCTGGCGATAACGGGCCACGTCGCCTGGACCATAATCGACCCGCCGCATCCGTCGGTAACCCAGTTCGGTGAAGGTTCGGAACCCCAGCTTGCGGGCCATCCCGTGGCGCAGCTTCACCAGTTCGTCGTAGATCCGATCCAGCGCAGCGGCATGCGTTTCGAAATATCGCCAGCGCACGCGTTCAGCTTCATGCCGGACAGACCGGTCGGGATTTTCGGCATAGGGTTCAAGACCGGCCAGATTGACGGTTCTGCCGCCGATTTCCAGCTTCGCGGCGGCGAGAAGTTCGGTGTACTGGGATGAGACCCGGGCTTCCTCCTCCAGCTCCGGCTTGATCGCCGGGTCGAAGGTGGTGATATCGGTTTCCCACAGGCGGACGGCATGGTCGCCGGCCAGGGCGGAGACCGGGCCGCGATCTGCCAGCAGGCGGCATTTCAGCGCGATCTCCAGGTCCGACGCTTCGGGCGACAACGCATCGGCGTAATCGCGTTCCGCCCTCGCCGCTTCGTCGGCGGTGTTTTGCGCGAACCGCAGGCCGACCAGCGCCGACCATGAGTCGTAGCGCCGCCGCACGCGGTCCCATTCGGCCAAAGCGAGCGCGTGCTCTCCGCGATCCAGCGCCGCGCCGATCGCCCGGTATTCGCTGATCAGGCTGTCCTTGTCCGGCCGAACCGCGACAATATCGGCGAAGCAGATGCCCGGCATGCTACTCACCCGCGACTGGTTCGACGTCGGCTGACACCAAACTGCCCGGCGCGAAACCGGTTCGGGTGAAGATCAGTTTGGACTCATGAAAGCCGGCGACCGACGGCCGATGCGCGATCGAGACCAGCGTGGTGTCAGGCAGGCGTTGCCGCAGAATGCCGTAAAGCCCGGACTCGGCTTCGGGATCGAGGCTGGCGGTGGCTTCGTCGAGGAAAATCCAGTCCGGCCTGGCCAGCAGCGCCCGGGCCAGGGCAATCCGTTGCTGTTCGCCCCCCGACAGGCGGGTTGGCCAGTTATCGTCACTATCGATCCGGTCGCGAAGTTGAGGCAGGCCGGCATCCTCCAGGGCCTGTGCGATCCGATCCTCGGTGAAGGCGTCCATGGCGTTCGGATAGGTGATAACGTGGCGCAGCGTTCCCAACGGAATGTATGGCCGCTGCGGCAGGAAGAATGAGCGCGGGGGCACCGCGACTTCGCCGTGTCCGAATGGCCAGATACCCGCCAGGACTCGGAACAAGGTCGATTTTCCCGACCCTGTGCGCCCGGTGATGACAACGGAATGGCCTGCGGTGAACGTCAGGTTGGCATGATCGAGCAGTGTTGTGCCGTCTGGCAGGCTCATGGTGATATCGGTCAGCCGCACAACCCCGGACGGACTTTCGGAGGCGGTGAACCCGCCATGGGACTCGGCGCGCGCCTTCGCGATGGCAGCATGAAACGTGGAGAGCCGCTCGACGATGGCGCGCCATTGGGCGATCGAGGAATACGAATCGACAAACCAGGACATCGAGCCCTGGACTGATCCGAACGCACCCACTGTTTGCATCAGGCCCCCCAACTGCATGGCCCCGGCGAAATAGCGCGGCGCCGCTACGACGATGGGGAAGATCACCGCGATCTGGCCGTACCCGTTTACCAGCGAATTCAGCAACTTGGTCCGTACCATGATCTGGTACCAGTTTTCGATCACCCCGGCGAAGCGCTCCCGCAAGGTGACACTTTCCTCCTGCTCGCCGCGATACAGCGCGATGCTTTCCATGTTTTCGCGGATGCGCATCAGCGCATACCGGAAATCGGCTTCGACGCGTTGCTGACGGAAATTCAGGATGGACAGCGGACGCCCGACGAAGTGCGTCAACATGGTTCCCACCAGCGCATAGGCCAGGGCGACCCAGACCATATAGCCGGGGATCGGAATACCGAACGCCTCGACCGCACCGGACAGACCCCACAAAATGCCGATGAAGCTGCACAGCGACACGATATTCGACAGCAAATCCAATGTCAGCGACAGCGACATCTGGCAGAAATCGCGTAAATCCTCGGCCACCCGCTGGTCGGGGTTATCGGTGCCCGCCGCGGCGCCATCGGCGGTCAGGCCCATATTATAATATGCCCGGTCGGCCAGCCATTCTGCCAAAAACTGCTTTGTCAGCCATTCGCGCCAGCGGATTTGCAGCAACTGGTTCAGATAAACCGAATAAACCGCCAGCACGATATGCACGGCGGCGACTTCGCAAAAGCCCGGCATAATGCCGCTGGCGGTCGGACGATACAGGAACAGCAATTCCAGGAATGCCGTCCAGTCCTTGTCCTGCAGTGCGTTATAGAATTCGCGCCGCCAGAAACTCAGAACGACGCTCAGGGCGACCAGCGTTAGATTCATCAGGACGATCGCCGCCAGCAGGCCGCGGGCAGACCATCTTTGTTCCGACGTCATGAAATAGGGGCGGGCGAGGCGCCAGGCGTCTTTCAGGAAAGGGCGGATGCCGCGCATGAACGAATTATCTCTCGGTGGATGGAGGGAGCTTCGCGCTTAGGGCCGCGAGCCAGGCGTCCAGGCGTTTGCGGTTGGCGCCCAGATCGGAATGCCCGTAAACGCTGCGCGAGTACAATATCAGGCTGCTGCTGTCCGGGCCGGTTCGGATCGCCTGGACCATGATCAGGTCAGGAAAGTTGAACACCGCGCTACGGGCGACGTAGTCAGCCTGAAGCCGGTCGGGAAAGGTGGCGGCCGGATAAGTGCGCGGCTGGCCGGCGGCGACATCTTGAACGAGCGCAAACAACCGGCCGGCTTCAACGGCATAGACCGGGGTCGCCACGTCCGGCGGCGGGTTGAATCCGGCCGGGGCCGCCAGGGCGGTATTCGGGGTGGATGGACGAACGATCCGGGCGATGTCCATCGGCTTTGGAGTCGGTAAACCCTCCGCCGCGGGAAAGCCGCAAGCGGGCAGAACCAGGCTCACGAGCCACGCGATCGGATTCATCCTAAGAGGGCACCCGTCATTCCATATGTGATGCCTGGAAACCGGGCTTGCGGCAAGTCAATTGATATGACGGGAAATTCATCCCTGCGCCGGGTCACCTGGCCTTGGTGAAGCCGCCGGCTTCCAGTTCCGCCCGAACCGCGGCCAGCCGCTGCCGGACCTGCGGCTGCGACAGCATAACAGCCGCGAGCGCCGTACCGGTCAGGCGGCCGGCCTCGATGTCGCTGCCAAAATGAACGCCGCAAATAAGCCGTTCCCGGGCATACGCAGCCGCCCGGGTCAGGATCGCGTCCCGCCGCTCTGGCACGGCCGCGCCGAGAAGAATACCGAGCACATACCCGCGTGTGGCGTGCCCGCTGGGATAGGAGAAGCTTTTGCTCTGTGCGCAGGGATGCAGCGTCGGGTCGATCGCCGCCGGCCGCGGACGCTTCCACTGATCCTTGGCGACTTTGGCGAAGATGCTCTCATCGTTGGCGGCCTGTGCGAAAAATGCCGCGGTTACCGGCAGTTTGTCGGCGGTGAATCCCGCTCCGAACACGGGCTTAAACAGGAAGACCGTCTCGTCCTTCCCGGCCTCGGCAGCCGCGTCAAACGCGGCCGGCGTCCGCCCGGTTTCAATCGTATGCAACTCAGCCAGTTCGGCTTTGGTCTGGGGTGAATCGGCCGCGGGAGGGCTGCGCAGAATCGTGCGCGCGTCGAACTGTGAAAGCTGGAGCAGGGCCAGATCCCTGCCATAAGCGGGAAGCCCGATCAGCAGGACGACCATCGCGGCCAGTGTGCGGCCCGGGGTTTCCATCGTAACCGTTCCCTTCGGCGACCGGCTTGGCTGTTGCAAGAGCCAGGGCTTTAGCGGCACCGGCCGGCGGCGCAAAGTTAAGTAATTGCGTCGTCTGTATGACCTTGGGACCTCGCCTCTATTCGGTACCGGGCTGGTGCGGGCAGCCGGGCTTTTCGCGACGATTGCACTTTGCCGCCGCTACCGTTAGGTTCCCGCCCAACGCGGGTGTAGCTCAATGGTAGAGTCCCAGCCTTCCAAGCTGGCTGTGCGGGTTCGATTCCCGTCACCCGCTCCAAGAACCGGACAGCCAATGCCGTTCGGCGATTTGCGTATCTGCGCGTCTGCGCGTCTCGCCCGGTTTTGAACCGGCTGGCGTAGTCACTCCGCACCACGGGGCCGCGGAAGAATTTGCGCCACTGAACACCGACAGGCGGGGCAGCATGATCGGGCGTTGTCCGTCCGGGCTTCAATTCAGACCCGATGCTCCGCCTCGCCGCGGCCGCCCCACCAACCCCGCGCGCATACCAGTTGATTTGGCGCGCGGCCGCCCCACCAACCCCGCGCGCATACCAGTCGGCCCTTCGGGCCGCTGGTATTAGACGGCTCTGTCGCGTTGTCCATGCCGGTTGGCTTTCCCGGCCCGCCTGTGAGACGCCCCCCTGAGGTCCGTCACCCCGGCGAAGCCCTTATCTCGCGGCGATAGGCCGTCATCCTGCCAGTTCTCGCCGGACGATGGCGGCACCGTCGGCCAGGGCCTTCAGCTTTGCAAAAGCCGTTGCGCGCGGCAGGTACTTCATCCCGCAATCGGGCGCTGGCACAAGCTTGTCGGCCGCGACGAACCGCAGTCCGTCGCGTATCCGCCCGGCTACGGTCTGCGCTGACTCGGCTATCGGGTCGTTCAGGTCCAGCACCCCCAGCATGATCGTCTTGCCCGCCAAATCCCGCAGGATACCCAGATCCAGGCGGGGCTGGGCTGCTTCGATCGAAATCTGTTTCGCGGCCGTATCGCCCAGTTCAGCCAGGAAGCCGTAGCCGGCCGGCTTTTCCGAGACCACGGCTGCGTAGCCGAAGCATACATGCACCACTGTCGGCCCCTCGATCCCTTCCAGTGCCCGATCGATCGCCTTAATTCCGTAACGCAGTGCCTTATCCGGTGCCGTGCGGACCCAAGGTTCATCCAGTTGCACCACATCGACGCCCGTGGCTTTCAGTGCGCGCAGTTCCTGGTTCACCGCGATGGCATAGTCCATCGCCAGTTCTTCCTCGTCCTTGTAAAAATCGTTCTGCACCTGACGCGACAATGTGAACGGCCCGGGCAGCGTGATCTTGGTCGCCCGGGCCGCGTTGTCCCGCAGGAAGACGGCGTCCCGTGTTTCCACGCCCGCCATGTGTCGGATCGGGCCGACAACGCGCGGCACCTTGGTTACCCGCCCGCCAGCCGAACGCAGTTCGCCGGGGGTTTCCGCATCTATACCCTGTAACGCGAGAGCGAACCGGTTGGAATAACTCTCCCGCCGGATTTCGCCATCGGTCACGATGTCGATTCCGGCGCGCTCCATATCGCGAATTGCCAGAATCGTCGCGTCATCCTGCGCCAGTTCCAGCAAAGCCTCCGGCACAAGCCACATGTCGTGCGCCCGGGCGCGTGGCACGCCGTGACGATGCAGGGTGGCGCGATCGACCAGCCACTCCGGCTGCGGATAGCTGCCGACGACGGTGGTCGGCAGCAAACGTGTGGGATAGGGCATGAACGTGAACCTCCTCCGCGATGATCGCATTGGCGCGCCAGCCCGGCAAACGGCAGCGGCGGTGTGTCTCCGAGTTGATGTCACGGTCGCGCTTTGCCTCGCCACCTCCCGGGTCGCGGTGCGTTGGAGCCGTGGCGAAAAGGAGACCTCCCCATTGTCTAAGATCGTGGTTATCACCGGGGCCGGCGCTGGCGTCGGCCGGGCGACAGCAACCGAATTCGCCCGCAACGGATGCGATGTGGCTCTGCTGTCGCGCGATCCCGAGCGTCTTGAACATGCGACGGCGGAACTGCGGCGATTTGGCATTCGCGCTCTGCCCATCCCGACTGACGTTGCCGATGCCGCCGCCGTGGAAGCCGCGGCGGACCGGGTGGAACAGGAACTTGGGGCGATCGATGTTTGGGTGAACGTGGCGATGGCAACAGTCTTCGCCCCGGTTCACAAACTGACGGCCGAAGAGTTCCGCCGCGGCACCGCCGTTACGTATTTGGGGCAGGTGCACGGCACCATGGCCGCGCTGAAGTATATGCGGCCGCGCAACCAAGGTTCCATCGTCAGCGTGGGGTCAGCGCTGGCCTATCGCTCCGTGCCGCTGCAATCGATCTATTGCGGCGCCAAATTTGCCATTCGCGGCTTTTTGGATTCCTTGCGGTCGGAATTGTATCACGACAAGATCAATGTAACGCTGACCGCGGTTGATCTACCTGCCGTGAACACCCCTCAGTTCGATTGGGCACGCAACAAGATGGGCAAGAAGGCGCAGCCGGTGCCACCGATCTATCAGCCAGAGGTGGCGGCGCGCGCGATCTACTTCGGCGCCTTCCATCCGCGCCGGCAGATTTGGGTTGGTGTGCCGACCGTCAAAGCCATCCTCGCCAATCGCATCGCTCCCGGTCTGATAGACCGATATCTCGCGAAATTCGGGTATTCGGGACAATTAACAGCGGAACCTTCGGACCCGGAGGCCCCTGGCAATTTGTATGAACCCGTAGCCGGCGCTTATGGGGCACAGGGACGCTTCGACGCACAAGCCCGGTCCACAACCCGGGAGATGTTCACCAGCCGTCACCGCAACGCCCTGTGGGCAGCGGTCGCGGTTGGCGTTCTGGCCGGCGCGCACCTGGTGGCCAAACGC
>JAKBCJ010000565.1 GCA_021807975.1 Pseudomonadota bacterium
CGACGCAGGCCTGGACCATTTCCTGGACATCGGCCGCGACCATCATGTCGCAGCGATGGGTTGCGCAGGTGCCGCCTTCGGATTCGATGATGGCCTTGGTTTCGGCCATCGCGTCTTCGTTGATATCAAGCAGGAACACCGCGGCCCCCTGGCGCGCCAGCAACACCGCCGCGGCCTTGCCGTTGCCCCATATTTTGCTGCCCGCGGCGCCCACGGACCCTGCCCCGGCGACGATCGCCACCTTTCCTGTCATATTCAACATGGTCATTTTCCTCCGATCACGCAGCTTGGATAGACCGGCTTGGGTCCGATGGCCAATGGGCGGATTCCGGGTCGGGCTCTGCCCGCCGCTATTCACATGGCAGCCATGCGTTATGTTCGAATGGACATATCGACCGAAGCGCGGTTAAAAAATCTTTAACGCGTTGTCCATGCGGTAACTGCCGAATTCTCGGTCGAAGGATAGTCAATTGAATACTCGTAACTGTGCCGGCATGGTCATTTGTGCCGCCCTTTCGTGTGCCGGCTTGCCGGCTTATGCCCTGGACGGCGCTGCCCCGGTGCCGATCGACGGCGGCCCGCTGGGTGAGTTGAATTTCTCTGCCGCCGGTGATGGTTATTTCTTTGGACAAACGGGATCGTCCGCGAACCCCCATACCAGCGTCGTCGGCGGTCAGCCAACCGGTGCCGCGGTCGATGCCTGGATGATGGAACTTCACAAGATATCCGGTCTGGTGCAGTTCACAGTGCAGTTGGCGGAATTCCAGAACATCAATCTTGGCGCCAACCGGCCGCAGGACGTGAACGGCCAGCGATTTACAACGGGCGCGGTTCGAACCGCCTACGTAACCCTGGCCCCGGAGGGTGACTTCAAACTGTCGCTCGGGCAGTTTCCATCGGTCGAAGGCTACGAATCGGTGTTCGCCTTCAACAACCCGGTTGGCCTCCGAACCGTGATCGCCGCGGTCGAAAACAGCAACAGCCGCGGGGTGCAGATGGACTACGCCCATGGGCCGCTCGCTGCAACGGTGCTGTTCGGCGATGGTTACGATACCGGTGTATGGAACTATGTTCAGTTCATTGCTTCGGACCATTTCGATGCCAACAACACCCTGTTTGTTTTTGGCGCAAAATCGCTGGGCGTGACCGGCCCCAATACGTTTGCTTACGAAAGCGGCGCCGGCCCGTTGAATGGCAACGGCAGTCAGGGGCAGTTGGCCAATGTCAACTCCAACATGATCGGTGCCTGGTACGAATGGAAACATGGCAACCTGTCGCTGACGCCCGAAGTGCAGTTCCAGTACACCGACCCGATCCATCAGTATGCCAATCTCGTTTCGGGCGGCGTGTCGGACAATATACCCAAATCGACGGGTAATTTCGCGGCCGCCTTGTTCGGCGAATATAAATTCAGCGGGACCCCTTATTCGATCGCCGGGTGGACGGAATATGCCACGAGCTATGGCTCCGCGGCGCAGGATAACTGGTTTGTCGCACCCAACGCCAAGCTGGTTGGAGTCACCCTCGCACCGACCTGGCAGCATGAACATCTGTTCGCGCGGCTGAACGCGGGCTATATGTATTTGCTGGACAGCGGGTCGCCGTCCGCCGGGTACGGCAACAGCGGAACAGGCCGCAATCAGTTCATCACCACGCTGGAATTCGGTATCGTTTACTGATCCTGATCCGCTTCCATGGCGGCTTCCGGCGCGGTTGCGGATAGCTGCCAGGCCAGCCTCGGGGCTTTTCGATCGGATGGTCGGGCAAGTGTCGTAGGACTGGTTGCCCCGTGATGACGGGGCTGGTGCCGTGACTGGCCACGGCGCGTCTGACCGGATTTCGCCGGGGTCATGCCCATACATGGCTCTGGCCGATCCGGCGGCGGAGCGTTGTCCGGTTCCTGGCCGCTGGCGTTGCGCGATTGCCGGCATGGTTCTGTTTGTGATGGAAATCAGCCCCTGATCACAGGCGGCGCTGGCCATAATCCGGCGGTGGCCACAGCCCGGCGCTGGCCTCGGGCAGATTCCGTCCCGCCGGTCGTCGGCCGCTGGAATGGGCGCGGCGAAAGCCACCGCTTTTCACTGTCAGGCTGGTCTGCGATGCCAAGGCCCTGACGACTCCGGCTGTCGCCGGACGGTTTGGCCGCAGACGTTGCGGGACTGGCGCCTGCGCCGGACACGCCTTGCTGCACCGGCGTTGGGCTGACTCACCCGCGCGTTGCGGCCGGGGAGAGAGCCGGTCATCGGTTCGCGGACAGGCTTCTGGCGTACCGCCGTCCGACCGGCTAAACACATTTTTCGCGTCCGTCGGTACAACCAGAAAAGGGAATCAGCGTCCATGGCCGAAGCGTATATCTGCGATTACACCCGCTCCCCCATCGGCCGTTATGCCGGGGCCTTGCGCGATGTCCGAGCCGACGACCTCGCGGCGCATCCGATCCGGGCGCTGGCTGAGCGGAACGGGGGTATCGACTGGGAGGCGCTGGACGATTGCATCATGGGGTGCGCGAATCAGGCCGGCGAGGACAACCGCAATGTCGCACGCATGGCCGTGCTACTCGCGGGCCTGCCGACCGCGGTGTCCGGGTCCACCATCAACCGCCTGTGCGGTTCGGGTCTTGACGCCGTGGGCAGCGCCGCGCGCGCGATCCGGGCGGGCGACGCCCACCTGATGCTGGCCGGCGGCGTCGAAAGCATGACCCGCGCGCCGTTCGTGATGGGCAAGGCGACCGAGGCGTTCGCGCGCTCCGCCGAAATCTATGACACCACCATCGGCTGGCGCTTCGTCAACAAGCTGATGCAGAAGACCTATGGCACTGATTCGATGCCGGAAACCGGGGAGAACGTGGCCGAGGAATTCCAGATCTCCCGCGCCGATCAGGACAAGTTCGCGTACGCCAGCCAGCAGCGCGCCAAGAAGGCGCAGGACAGCGGGTTCTTCGCCAAGGAGATCACGCCGGTAACCATCAAGGGCCGCAAGGGCGACACGGTCGTCGAACACGACGAGCA
>JAKBCJ010000092.1 GCA_021807975.1 Pseudomonadota bacterium
TCGGCGACGACAACATGTTCATCTTCGGCCTGACCGCCGCGCAGGTGGAAGCGCGCCGGCGCACCGGCGACAGTTCGGAAGACCTGATCGCCGCCTCCCCGCTGCTGCGGGAGGTTCTGGCGAGCGTTGAATCGGGCGTGTTCTCCCCGGATGAACCCGATCGCTTTCGCGGGCTGGTGAACGCCCTGCGGTATCACGACTACTTTCTGGTATGCGCCGACTTCGACGACTATTACGCCAAACAGCGCGCCATCGCGGATTTGTGGCAGCGACCGGAAGATTGGTGGCAGGCGTCGATCCTGAACACGGCGAACGTCGGCTGGTTCTCCTCCGACCGGGCGATCCGCGAATATGCCAGCCTGGTGTGGGACGTGCCGACGCATCGCGGCGGCGAGTCCTGATTTCGCCGTCAACCCGGTATGAGCGTGGATGACCCCGCTGGCGTATCGCCGCCCGGGCGTTTAACGTGGAAGAATAACAAGAACCGCCCAACCAGGAGACGGCCTGATGGCTCAGCGCCCGGGACTGTACGCACCGATCGTCCGCGACGCGATGGCGTATGTGCTGGCGGGCGGGCGAGGTTCGCGCCTGCTGGAACTGACCGACGTGCGCGCCAAACCAGCCGTGTATTTCGGCGGCAAAAGCCGGATTATCGACTTCGCGCTGTCGAATGCACTGAACTCCGGCATCCGCCGCATCGGTGTGGCGACCCAGTACAAGGCGCACAGCCTGATCCGGCATCTGCAACGCGGCTGGAACTTCTTCCGGCCGGAGCGCAACGAGGGGTTCGATATCCTGCCGGCGTCACAGCGGTCGGGCGACAGCTGGTACGCCGGGACAGCCGACGCGCTGTACCAGAACATCGACATTATCGAGGGTTACAACCCCGAATACATCGTGATCCTGGCTGGCGATCATATCTACAAGATGGACTATGCGCCGATGCTGGTGCAGCACGCCGAACAGGGGGCCGACGTCACCGTCGGGTGCATCGAGGTACCGCGTATGGAGGCCACGGGCTTCGGCGTGATGCATGTCGATGACCACGACCGCGTTGTGGCATTCATCGAAAAGCCCGCCGATCCGCCACCGATGCCGGACAATCCGGCGATGGCGCTGGCCAGCATGGGCATCTACGTCTTCAAGACGAAATTCCTGATCGAGCAACTTCACCGCGACGCCGCCGATCCAGCCTCGGAGCGGGATTTCGGCAAGGACATCATCCCGTATCTGGTCAAGCACGGCAAAGCGGTCGCCCACCGGTTTACCAATTCCTGCGTGACCTCGGGCGCGGAACGGGAGGCGTACTGGCGCGATGTCGGGACATTGGACGCTTACTGGGAAGCCAATATCGACCTGACGGCGATCGTGCCGGCGCTGGACCTGTACGACCGCGAATGGCCGATCTGGACCTATGCCGAAATCACCCCCCCGGCGAAGTTCGTGCATGAGGAAGTCGGCCGGCGCGGCGAGGCAATTTCCTCGCTGGTATCCGGCGGCTGCATCGTGTCGGGATCGTTCCTGCGGCAGTCGCTGCTGTTCACCGGGGTGCATGTCCATTCTTACGCCCGGGTGGAAAACGCCGTCATCCTGCCCAGCGCCGATATCGGGCGCGGGGCTCGGCTGCGGAACGTGATCGTGGAAAAGGGCGTGAAAATCCCCTCTGGGCTGGTGGTCGGCGAAGACCCGATCGACGACGCGAAGCGCTTCCGCCGCACCGACCGGGGTATCTGCCTGATCACCCAGCCGATGATCGATCGTCTGGCCCTCTAGGATGGTTCGGGTTTTGTCTGTCGCTTCGGAAATGTTTCCGCTGGTGAAAACTGGTGGCCTGGGCGATGTGGCCGGGGCGCTGCCCGCTGCACTGGCAGCCGCGGGCGCCGCGACCACCACCATCCTGCCGGGCTATCCGGCAACAATGGCCGCATTAAGCGATTCCAGCCCGGTGCATGAATTCGCCGACCTGTTCGGCGGGGCGGCGACGGTGCTGCGCGGGTCCGCCGCCGGGCTGGACGTGATGGTGGTGGACGCGCCGCACTTGTATGCACGCGCCGGCAATCCGTATCTCGGGGCCGACGGCAAGGAATGGGCGGACAACGGCCTGCGCTTCGCCGGTCTAGGGGCCGCGGCCGCGGCGATGGCCGTCGGTGTTGGACCCGGGGACGGATTCGACATCCTGCACGCACATGACTGGCAGGCGGCGATGGCGGTCGTTTACCTGAACTTTCATCCAGGCGAGCGGCCCGGAACCGTGCTGACGATCCATAACCTCGCGTTCCAGGGCCGCTATCCCGCCGCCCTGTTTCCCCGCCTTGGGTTGCCTGACGCGGCATTTTCGCTGAATGGGCTGGAATACCACGGTGACGTCAATTTCCTGAAAGGCGGCCTGTCCTATGCTGACCGGATCGCCACCGTCTCCCCGACCTATGCGCGGGAGATCATGGGCGAGGAAAACGGCATGGGCCTCGATGGCGTCCTGCGGTATCGCGCCGACGCGGTATCGGGGATCATGAACGGCATCGACGATACCATTTGGAACCCGGCGGCCGACCCGCTGATCCCCGGCCGGTTCGGGCGTGGAAAATTGGCGAAGCGGGCGCTGAATAAAACCGAGCTGCAGCGACGCATGGGGCTGGAGGAGAACCCGGACGCGCTGCTGATCGGGGTGGTCAGCCGCATGACGACCCAGAAGGGCTTGGACATGCTGGTCGATCTGCTGGACGATCTGGCGTCCGATGGTATTCAATTGGCCCTGCTGGGCTCCGGCGATCCGGACCTGGAGGATGCCTTCGTCACTGCCGCCGAGTGGAACCAGGGGTCGGTCGGCTGCGTCATCGGATACGACGAGGCACTGGCCCACCTGATCGAAGCGGGCAGCGACGCGTTTCTGGCGCCCTCGCGGTTCGAGCCTTGCGGGCTGACACAGTTGTATGCACTGCGCTATGGCTCGGTGCCCGTGGTGTCGCGGGTCGGCGGGCTGGCGGATTCGGTGATCGATGCCAACGAAGCCGCGCTGGCAGCCGGCGTGGCAACCGGCCTGCAGTTCTGGCCCGCCACGCCATCGGCGCTACAAGCGGCATTACGCCGCCTGATGGCATTGTGGCTGGACAAGCCGGCCTGGACGAGGATGCAACGTAACGGTATGGCCGCGGATGTATCCTGGCGCGGACCCGCCAGCCGGTATGTGGCACTGTATCGCTCCATCCTGGCGGAACGGGGCTAGGCTTGCCCCACACCGGAACCGGCGCCGGTTCAGCACACACCGAATGGGGCTTGAATGTCGGTCAATGACGCAGCCGCTCCGCCCGCGATGGGAACCACCGTCGTTGGCGGCGGGATCGATGTCGCGGTCCACGCCCCGGATGCCGAGGCCGTGGCGGTCTGCCTGTTCGACGCGGCGGACAACGAAATCCGCCGCATCCGGCTGCCGCGGCGGACCGGGCCGGTCCATCACGGGCACATCGACGGCGTATCGGCTGGCGCGCGTTACGGGCTGCGCGCGTTCGGGCCGTGGGATCCGGGGGCCGGACTGCGGTTCAATGGTGCCAAGCTGCTGGTGGACCCATGGGCCACCGCCATTGACCGGCCGTTCAAGCTGCACGATCTGTTGTTCGATCGCGACGGACCAAGGCCGGAGGACACCGCGCCGCTGATACCGAAGGGGATCGTCGGCTCACCGCCCGTCTTTCCGGTGCGAGACCGCCCCGTGTTCGACTGGGACCGGCAGGTTATCTACGAACTGCATGTTCGCGGTTTTACCATGACCCACCCGGACATTCCGCCATCGATTCGCGGGACATTCGCCGCCCTGGGGCATCCGGCCAGTATCGCGCATCTGCTCCGGCTGGGGATCGCCACCGTGGAGCTGATGCCCTGCGCCGCGTGGATCGACGAACGACATTTGCCCTCGCTGAGCCTGTCCAACTACTGGGGCTATAACCCGATGGCGTTTCTGGCGCCCGATCCCCGGCTGGCACCGGGCGGGTGGCCCGAAGTGCGCGCTGCCGTCGATGCCCTGCATGAAGCCGGACTGAACGTGATCCTGGACGTGGTGCTGAACCACTCCGGCGAGAGCGACGAACTGGGGCCGACATTATCACTGCGCGGGCTGGACAATGCCGGATACTACCGGCTCCAGGCGGATCGGTCGCTGTACGTGAACGATGCCGGGTGCGGCAACGTGCTGGCGATGGACCGCCCGATCAACCTGCGTCTGGGCATGGATGCGCTCCGGGCCTGGGCGGTTTACGGTGGGCTGGACGGATTCCGCCTGGATCTGGCGGCAACGCTGGGACGCCGCAGCAACGGGTTCGACCGGGACGCCCCCTTCCTGGCTGCGGTGGAGCAGGACCCGGTGCTGTCGCGCTGCGCGATGATCGCGGAACCATGGGACATCGGCCCCGGCGGCTACCAGCTCGGTGGCTTCCCTGCCCGATGGGGCGAATGGAACGACCGGTTCCGCGATACCGTCAGGCGGTTCTGGCGCGGCGATTCCGGCATGCTGGGGGATTTCACAACCCGCTTCGCCGGGTCAGCGGACATGTTCGGCGCCCGGCCGTTGTCCCGAAGCGTGAACTTCGTCACCGCCCATGATGGGTTCGCCTTGGCGGATCTGGTTTCGTACCGGGACAAGCACAACAGCGCCAACGGCGAGGACAACCGGGACGGGACGGCCGATAACCTTTCGTGGAACAACGGAACCGAAGGCCCGTCGGACGATCCCGCGGTGCGGATCGCCCGCACCCGGGACGTGCGGGCGCTGCTGGCGACGCTGCTGCTGTCGCGCGGCACCCCGATGCTGTCGATGGGCGACGAGTTGGGGCGCACCCAGAACGGCAACAACAACGCCTATGCGCAGGACAACGCCGGGTCGTGGATCGATTGGCCAAACGCCGACGACGCGCTGACCGGGTTCGTCGCGGCCGCAATCGCGATGCGCCGGGAACTCGGCCCGATGTTCGACGGGGCGGTTCTGCGGGGGGAGCCCGCCGGGGCGGACAGGCTGCCGGATGTAGTCTGGTGCGGGGCGGACGGCGCGCCGATCGCCGATTGGGGACGGGACAGCGATGCCACGCTGATCGCCGTGCTGTTCGCCCGGAACGTGCGCGCGGCGCTGGTGTTCCACGCCCGCGATACAGCGGTAACCATCGGCCTGCCCCCGGCACGCACCGGGTGCGCCTGGGTCCGCGCGCTGGACAGCGCCGAACCCGCCAGCGCCGCGCACAAGGGCCTGGAAATCGACGCCCGGTCGGTCGTCGTGTTCCGGGAAGCCGCGCTGCCCGCGGATGTCCAGGACACCGCGCCGCCATCGGCGGGGCAAAGCCATGACAGCGATCTCGCCCGCCTGGCGGAGCTGGCCGGGATCCAACCGGTCTGGTGGGATATCAGCGGCGGATACCATCAAGTCGGCGTGGAAACGAAGCGGGCGTTGCTGCATGCGATGCGGCTGCCGGCGGACACACCCGGGGACCTGCGTGACAGTCTGTTCCGGCTGACGGCACAACCCGTTCTGCCGCCCGCGCTGACCGTACTGGCCGGAGAAACCATCGCCGTTCCGCTCGGTTTGCCCCGCCCCGTCTGGGTGACGCTGCTGCGCGAGGACGGCAGCCGCGAACGGTTTCCGGCCCGAAACGGCGCGATCGCCATGCCGCCGCAGCCAACAGGGCGGCACCGCTTGCTGAACGAGGACAATCCGGACCGGGTTTGCCATCTGACCGTCGCGCCCGGCGCCTGCTATCTGCCGGACGGGCTGCTGGGCGGCCAGAGGCGGTTCGGGATTGCCGCCCATCTGTATGCTCTACGGTCACGCGGCGATCAGGGGATCGGCGATTTCGGCACCCTTGCCCGGTTCGCCGCCGCCTCGGCCGGCGCCGGGGCGTCGATGGCGGGGCTGAACCCGCTGCATGCGCTGTTCCCGCACGACAGGTCCCGAACCAGCCCGTATCAGCCATCCGACCGGCGGTTCCTGGATCCGATCTATATCGATGTTTCGGGCTTTCCGGGCGGCGAAAGTCTGCCCTCGCCACCCGGGCCGGTGGACTATCCGGCGGTGTGGGACCGCAAGCGCGCCGTGCTGCTGGCGGCGTTCGCCCGGGCGCCGGAGACCGATAGCCCCGACGCGCTGCACCGGTTCGCGACATTCGAGACCATCGCAGAGGTGCTTCGAACATCGGACTGGAACACCTGGCCGCAGGAACTGCGCCACCCGGACAACCCGGCCGTCGCCGCGTTCGGGGCGCTGCACGGCCAGACCGTCCGGTTCCATGCCTTCATGCAGACCCTGGCGGATGCCCAGCTTGGCGAGGCCGCGCGCAACAACCTGCCGTTCGGCTTCTACCGCGACCTGGCGGTTGGGGCCGCGCCGGACGGGGCCGAGGCCTGGTCGGCGCAGGATACGCTGATGCGGGGAGTGTCTGTGGGCGCCCCGCCCGACCCGTTCGCCGCCGCCGGGCAGATATGGTGCCTGCCGCCGCCCGACCCGGTGGCGATGCGCCTGGATGGCTTCCAGGCGTTCAACGACCTGCTGGTCGCCAATATGCGGCACGCCGGCGCGCTGCGGATCGACCATGTGATGGGACTGCGCCGGCTGTTCGTCGTGCCGGACGGTGCGGGGGCGACCGACGGCGCGTATGTGACGTATCCGATGGACGATTTGCTGGCCCAGACGGCGCTGCAAAGCCAGCGCGCCAAATGCCTGGTGGTGGGCGAAGACCTCGGCACGGTGCCCGACGGCATGTCGGAGGCATTGGCCGCGGCAAACATCCTGTCCTACAGCGTGCTGTGGTTCGAGCGTCGGGACGGCCATATCCGCCCGCCCGCGGAGTGGCGGCGCTTAGCCGCATCCTGTGTTTCGACCCACGATCTGCCGACCCTGGCCGGCTGGTGGACGGGCACGGATATCCAAGAGAAGCGGGCCCTGTCCATGGAGGACGATCCGAACGCCGACACCGCCCGTTCGGGGGAGAAGGCCGAACTGATCGCCCTGCTTCGGGCCGAGGGCCTGCTGACGGACGAGGTCGATCTCGCCGGCCCGATGCCGGTTGCGGTCGCCGCCGCGGTGCATGCGTTCGTTTCCGCAACGCCCTCGCTGCTGACGCTGGCGCAGGCCGATGATCTGGCTGGGGAGAGGGTCGCGGTGAACCTGCCCGGCACCGACATGGAACGGCCGAACTGGCGCCGCCGGCTGGATACTGATGTGACGGATCTGTGCCAGACACCGCTGGCACAGGCGATCCTGGAGACGCTGCGGGACCGACGGGCATAGCGGCGGTCCCGGCGTCTTTGGCAAAGCGCGGCCTATTCCTTCGGCGGCAATGTCCGCAGCCACGCCACCAGCGCCGCCAGATCGGCAGCGGTCATGCGGGCGTAACTGGCGTACGCCATCGGTGGACGCAGCCTGGTGCCATCCCGCGCAATCCCATCCGCAATCGCGCGTTCAATCTCCGCATCGGTCCATTCGCCCAGTCCCCGGTCTTTGCTGGAGGTGATGTTGCGGGCCACCGACGTACCCCAAGGCCCCCTGAAATCCTGGCCACCGGCACCCAGCCTGGCGGCATAATCGTGAACGCCCTTTTCGGTCGGCGTGTGGCAGTCCATGCAGTGACCGATGATCGCGAGATAACGGCCGCGCTGCTCTTGCGAGCCATCGCTGGCGATCGGCTTCTCCGCCCCCGGGAAAACTTCCACCTCGATCGACTCTCGGTAAACCGGCGCGGGTACCTGACTGCGGACAGGTTCGACGGTATGCAAATAGGCGACGATCGCGTCCATGTCGGCGTCGGTGATCGCCCCGTAGAAGCCGCTGGGCATCACACCCGCCAGCTTGGTGCCATCGGGCCTGATACCGGATCGAATAGCCCGCGCGATCTCGGCGTCGGTCCAGTTACCAATACCGGTTTCCTTGTCCGGCGTGATGTTCGGCGCGGTCACATCGAACCCGGGCCGATCGAAGGTCAGACCGCCGGAAAAGGCTTTATCGGATCGGATCCTGTTCCGCCCCATCGGCGTGTGGCAGTTGTAGCAGGTCATGATGGTGCCGACCAAATACGCACCGCGTTCGACTTGCGTCTCCGCCCGGGCTGCTCCGATGGACAGCGCCGCCGCAACGACCGCGACCCTCGCCCAAAAGGACGCCATCGAAGTTATTGCCATCGTTTCCCCTGCCTTTGCCAGCCCCCGATACCGGACCATATCGAAACGGGACCTGACAAGCCGCACCGCCGGACTCAACCAATTCAAAGCGTGCCGTTGATTCGCCACATCTGTCTCCGTAGGTTGGGGGATGATCGAAAAGACAATTCGCGGACCTTCGCCCGTATGAGCGACCTTTTTGCCCCCGACGGCGGCTGGCGCGTCCGGATCCTGGACCTGTCCGGCGGCGCACAGGACAACATCGTCGAGGAAATCGGCGGCTTCGACACCCTGATGCATGCAAACGCATTTGCCCGGCGTTACGTACGCGACTCGGTGGAACGGTGCCGCGGGCCCGGCGCGTCCTCGAAAGAGGTGCTGGAGGCATGGTTCGCGTTCGGCGAGGATGCAATCGTGGTCGATGCCGCCGAGGCCGGGTGGAAGAGCGCGGCCGAACTGGGCGATTTCGTGGATAACCGGGCGGGGCGGGAGGAACGGGACTGGCGGTCGCTGGATCCTCGGCGCGACGATGGCGGTATCGACGACGAGACCGGGGAATGATCCGCGTCCGGTTCGCCCCCACCCCCACCGGCAACCTGTTCGTCAGCGGCGTGCGCGTAGCCCTGGCGAACTACCTGTTCGCCCGGCGGGGCAATGGCGAGATGCTGTTGCGGATCGACGATCTGGACCCCGAACGCGGGCGCCGGGTGCATGCCGACCAGATCATGCAGGATTTGCAGTGGTTCGGGATCCGCTGGCACACATCCTTCCGGCAATCCGAACGGCTGGCGCTTTATCAGGACACGATCGAGCGGCTAAAGCGGGACAAGTTCATCTACCCTTGCTTCGAATCCGAGGAAGAGCTGAAGGCGAAGCAGGAATTCCGGCGCAAGCGCCACCAGTCGCCGATCTACGACAGGGCGATGCTGAAGCTGACCGACAAGCAGCGGATCGACGCGGAGGCGGGCGGCAAAGTGCCGCATTGGCGATTCAAGCTGTCCGGGCGGACGCTGGAATGGCAGGACCTGATCCTGGGGCCGCGCGAGGCAACCTTGGCGGCGGTGTCCGACCCCATTCTGGTGCGGGCGGATGGAACGCCGTCCCCGGTGTTGGCCAGCGTGGTGGACGATATCGACTACGGCACGACGCATATCATCCGCGCCGAGGATAACGCCGGCAACACCGCCGTGCAGATTGAGTTGTTCGAGGTGCTGCGCGGCACGAGGAACCCCATTCGGTTCGCGCATTTGCCGGCGCTGAGCGACAGCGGAAAGATTGCCCCGGGCGGCCGAAAAGCCGGCAATCCGGCGTTGCGCGGCCTGCGCAACGACGGGGTGGAACCATGCGCCATCGCCGCCTGCATGACTGGAATCGCGGCGGCGGATGGTTCGGTGCCGCAGTTGGACACGTTGGCCGCGAATTTTGAGCTGGCCGACCTGGCCGCCTCGCGGTTCGACATCGCCGAGATGCTGGCGGTCAACCGCCGGGTGCTGGCGGGGATGGATTTCACGTCCGTTGCCGACCGACTGCCCAGCGGAGCGACCGAGGCGTTCTGGCTGGCAATTCGCGGCCACCTGGATTTGCTGAAGGAAGCGCGCGGCTGGTGGGACGTGGTTGCCGGGACGATCGTGCCGCCGGGGATAGAAGGCGCCGGGGCACTGCTGCGGGAAGCCGAAGCGATGTTACCGGCGGAGCCTTGGGACAGTGCGGTCGGGGCCGCCTGGATTGCGGCGTTGGAGCAGGCAACCGGACTGACCGGGGACGCTTTGCTGATGCCGCTGCGGCTGGCGCTGATCGGTGAGGACAGCGGGCCGGATCTGGCGGATTTGCTGCCACTGATCGGCCGCCCGCGCGCGTCGAGTCGGTTGCTGATCGCGTCGACATAGGGGCGCGGCTGAAACGATCCGGCCGAACCCCGGCGCGGGGCATTGCCGCGCGCGGTGGCGTTATGCCGCCTCGCGTTCCACGCCCACCAGCGAATCGCCCGGAATCGACCACGCCCAGTGAATCGCTCGGATCATATCCACCGGCAGCTTCCGCCGCGATCAGCCTGCCGGGGCAGCCGAGCGTTGGCGTTTCGGCATCGCGGAGTCCGCGTCGGGTTCGGCCGGGGCGGCCAGCGCCGCGGCCACCTCCTGGAACACGTCATCCCAGACTCGCGGCCGGGTTTGCCGGAACAGGCGGACCGTCGGGTACCATGGCGTGTCAGACCGCCCCAGAAGCCAGCGCCAGTCCGGCGACGTCGCCAGCAGAATCCAGGTCGGCTTTCCCATCGCCGCCGCCAGATGGCCAACCGAGGTATCGACCGTCACCACCGCATCCAGCGATTCCAGCAGCGCCATCGTATCGTTATAGTCACGGACTTCCGCGCCGATATTGATCAGCGGAGCCCGGCCGAAATAGCCCCCCGCCTGATCGGCCGGCGGGCCTTTTTGCAGCGACACCAGCGCCACACCGGGCAACGCCGACAGCGGCGCGAAATCCGCGAGTTTCGCCGACCGGCGGCGGTCGTTGTTGTGCGTCGGGCGTCCCGCCCAGACGATGCCGATACGTTTGTAGCTGGCGGGGGCCAGCGGTCGCAGCCGTTCTCTCCAGGCGGCGACCCGCCCGGGATCGGCGTGCAGATACGGAACCAGCGCCGGCACGCGGTCGATCCGCGTGCCATGCAGGCGCGGCAGACCGGACAGGGCGATGAACGCATCGAACGCCGGACAATCCTCCCACCGGACGAAAATCCGATCCTCGGGCAGGAACTGGCGCAGCACCGGAATCATCTCGTGGGATCCGACGATGGTTGCGCTCGGGCATCGTTCCAGCACCCACGGGATATAACGGCTGAACTGAATGATATCGCCGAAGCCCTGATCGGCCACCAGCAGCAACCCATCGCATGGCTTGCCGTCCCATTGCGGCTTGTCGGTCGGCGGCATCATGCGCGCGGCATCGGCGATCCGGAAGCGCCACTCATATTCCTCCCAGCCTTGTTCCCAGTCGCCCTTGATCAGCAGCGCCTCCGCCCTGGCGAAATGCGCGCCCGCCATGTCCGGCTTCATCTCCAGGGCGCGGTCGGCGGCGGCTATGCTGTCTTCGATTTCCACCCGCTCGTAATGGATAACCGCCAGATTGTGCAGGCACAGGGGGTCGCTGGGGGCCAGTTCAGCCGCCCGCCGAGCAGCCGCGACGGCGTCGTCCAGACGGTTGAGCGTGCGGTACACCTCGCAGATATTGCGCAGGTACAACGCGATATCGACGCCGTATGCGATCGCCTTTTCCATCTTCTCCAGCGCCTCGTACTGGCGGCCGAAGCGGAAGGCAACGATGCCCGACAGATGCAGCGTGTCCGGCTGGTTGGGCGCGACCGTCAGAATGTGGCTCAACAGACGGTCGGCTTCCTGCATTTTGCCCGTCCGCTCATAGTGCGCGGCGACGGCGAACAGTTCGTCGATCGGGACCGGCACCATGATCGCGCCGGCGCGAATGGGGGGCACCGGGTCCATGGATCAATCGACCGTATAGCCCAGCCGATCAATATACGGCCGCAGGATCGGTATCACCGGTTGCAAATGCTTCAGGTAATGGCGGTAGCGGAATCGGGAACGGTCGTACAGCCGTTCGGTCACCTGGGCATAGCTGGCAGTGCGGGCGTAGCGCTGGTTTTCGTGGAACCGCAGGCATTTGGCATCGAACGGTTCGCCAATGAAATGCAGCACGGACCGGACTGTGGATTCCTGTTCGGTCACCATATCCTCGTAGCGCACCGCCAAGTAACGAAGTGTCATTTCAGACCGGTATTTCTGAACCAGGTCCATGACACGGGTGTAATGCAGGGCAGCGGATTCCAGCGCGCTGGCGCAGAACATGCCGTGGGTGAAATGGTTCGACAGCGCCGACACCATGATATCAAGCGGATGGCGGATCACATGGATCAGCGGTGCCTGCGGAAACAGCAACGCGATCAGGCCCAGATGGGTTTCGTTCAGCGGCATCTTGTCGGTGAACCAGGCGGCGCCGGGCGTCAGGATGCCCATCTGCGCCACTTTTTGCAGGTAGTAGTCGCGCAGATTGTCCAGCCCCTCACGCTGGTCGCCCATCCACAGTTCGGCCAGTGCCTCCGGATAGCTCAACGGGCTGTTCAGCATGCGGGGCAGCAACGCGGTCAGATCAGCGATCAGCGGCAGCTCATCGCCCGCAACGATGCGCGGATGTGCCGACAGCGTCTGTTCCATCAGCGTGGTGCCGGAGCGTGGGAAACCCAGCACGAAAATCGGCTGCGCCACGTCGGTGCGCACGGTGGCACGCGGCAAGGTGGCCAGCCGGCCCGCGGTGAAGAAGTTGCCCAGCCGGGCGATCAGGTTTTCCGCGGCGGCATCCATATACTGGTGGCCGCTGAGTTCGCGGGCGAGGCGCTTGCCCTCGGTGAACGCCGCGAACGCGTCGTCGTAGCGGCCGACCTGATCCAACATGCGGCCCTTTTCGGCCAGTTCGTTGGGGCCGAGTTCCCCGTCGGCGGATTGTGCGGCCATCCGGTCCAGCACCATCAGCGCGTCATCCGTCCGCTTCATCCGCCCCAGCAGCACGGCCCGCGACAACAGCAGGCCGGGATCGTTGGGCCATTGCTGTTCCATCCGGTCAAGTATTTCGGCGGCGGCATCGAACTTGCGGTCGGCTTCCTCCAGACGCGCCCACCCCAGCAGGGTTTGGCGGATATTCGGCGCGGCGGCGGCGGATTCGGTGTACAGTGCCCGTCCCTCCTCCATTCGGCCCTGATTTTTCAGGCTCCAGGCGAGGTTGGCCAGCAGGATCGGATCGCGGGCGCCGCTGAGTTCGATCACCTGACGGTAATGATATTCGCCGGCCCGCGGGCGCTGCGCCTCGGTCAGGATCAT
>JAKBCJ010000566.1 GCA_021807975.1 Pseudomonadota bacterium
CTCTACGGCTCCCGCGTATCGCTGCTCGTCGGATTTTCCGTGGCGTTCTGCGCATCGGTTCTTGGGACGCTGATCGGCCTGGTATCGGGATTTGTTCGCCAGATCGATGCCCTCATCATGCGGATAATGGACGGCTTGATGTCCATTCCGCCGATATTGTTGGCAATCGCCTTGATGGCACTGACCAGGGCGTCGGTCCAGAACGTGATCGTCGCCATCAGTATCGCGGAATTTCCGCGGGTATCCCGGCTGGTGCGCGGCGTTGTGCTGTCGCTGCGAGAGCAACCTTATGTGGAGGCGGCGATAGCGTCGGGCACACGGGTTCCCGTGATTATCTGGAAGCATATCCTTCCCAACACATTGGCGCCGCTCATGGTGCAGGCCACATTCATCTGTGCGTCCGCGATGATCACCGAAGCCACATTGTCGTTCATTGGGGCGGGTACGCCGCCGATTATCCCGAGCTGGGGCAACATCATGGCCGAGGGCCGCGCACTATGGCAGGTTAAACCTTATATCGTCTTCTTCCCGGCCATCTTCCTGTCCATCACCGTCCTGGCGGTGAATCTGTTAGGCGACGGCCTGCGCGATGCGCTCGACCCCCGCTTGGCGAAGCGGATTTAACCGATGGCCCTGCTCGAAGTCGAAAATCTCCAGACCCATTTCGGCACGCCCGACGGGGTGGTCAGAGCGGTCGAGGGCCTGTCGTTCCATATCGATGCGGGGGAGACCCTGGGCATCGTCGGCGAATCAGGCTGCGGTAAATCCGTTACGTCGATGTCGATTCTCCGATTGATCCCTGAACCTCCCGGCAAGATAGCGGGCAGCATCCGGTTCGAGGGCAAGGACCTGATGAAGGTATCGGAACAGGAGATGCGGGATATCCGCGGCAACGCGATCTCGATGATTTTCCAGGAACCGATGACCAGCTTGAATCCGGTGCTGACGGTCGGAAAGCAAATCGGCGAGACGGTGCGTCTGCATCAAGGCATGAACGCGCACGATGCCGAGGCGAAGGCGGTTGAGATGCTGACGCTAGTGGGCATCCCAGCGCCGGGGCGGCGGGTACGGGAGTACCCACACCAATTATCGGGCGGCATGCGCCAGCGCGTGATGATTGCGATGGCACTGGCCTGCAACCCACGGCTGCTGATCGCCGACGAACCGACGACCGCATTGGATGTGACGATCCAGGCGCAGATACTGGACCTGATGCGGGACCTTAAAACCCGGTTGGGGTCTGCGATCATGCTGATCACCCACGATCTTGGCGTAGTCGCGGAAATGGCTCAGCGGGTTGTCGTGATGTACGCCGGCCGGAAGGTCGAAGAAGCGTCCGTCAACGACATATTCGCTCATCCGCTGCATCCTTATACCCGCGGCCTGTTAGGGGCCGTGCCGAAGCTTGGGTCGTCGCTGGACGAGGGCGGACGGACCAGACTCGCGGAGATTGGAGGTTTGGTACCCAGTCTGCGGAAGCCGATCGTCGGGTGCGCATTCGCCGGCCGTTGCTCCATGGTTACCGACGTGTGCCGGCGGATTGCGCCGGCGATCGAGCCGAAGGCACCGAATCACAGCGTAGCCTGTCACTATGCCGGCCAAGAGGTGACAGCATGATCCCTGACCGCCCCCTGCTGGAAGTCAACGCGCTCAAGAAGCACTTTCCGATCCACGGCGGACTGCTTGGGCAGGTCACCGCCAAGGTTTATGCCGTCGATGGCGTTACCTTTACCATCAAGCGCGGCGAAACACTGTCGCTGGTGGGCGAGTCCGGGTGCGGCAAATCGACCGTCGGCAAAGCGGTCCTGCGACTGTTCAAACTGACCGACGGCGAGGTCTATCTGAATGGCGAGCGTATTGACAATATGCCGGCCCATCGTCTGCGAATGATGCGACAGCGCGTTCAGGTGGTGTTTCAGGATCCGTTCAGCAGCCTGAATCCTCGCATGAAAGTACGTGACATCCTCGCCGAGCCGCTGCTGAATTTTGGCTTGGTCCATGGCCGCAAGGACCTGACGGACAAGGTCGAAGCCCTGATGGACAAGGTCCGTCTGCCACGCGACGCGATCAATCGTTTCCCGCATGAATTCTCTGGTGGACAGCGTCAGCGCATCGGCATTGCCAGGGCACTGGCCCCGGGTGCCGATCTGATTATTTGCGATGAGGCGGTTTCGGCGCTGGATGTGTCGGTCAAGGCGCAGATCATCAATCTGCTGGCCGATCTTCAGGATGAACTCGGTCTGGCACTGCTGTTCATCAGCCATGACTTGGCGACGGTGGAGCACCTGACCCATCGGGTTGCCGTGATGTATCTCGGTAAGATCGTCGAACTGGCTGACAGGCGAACGCTGTTTGCAGGAGCGCACCACCCCTACACGCGCGCCCTGTTATCGGCCGTGCCGGTGCCAGATCCGCTAGCGAAGCAACAGAGGATTATTCTGAAGGGCGATGTACCAAGCCCGATCAATCCGCCTTCCGGCTGCCGGTTTCATACGCGCTGCCCATTCGCATTCGATCGCTGCCGATCCGAAGAGCCCATGCTTAAGCCGGTCGACGACGGACACTTGTCTGCCTGCCATCTGGAGTAGGAACGCGCGGGGACGGCGATCGGACGCTACGTCCCCGGGTTAGCGGAGCCGGTCGATTATCGAGCCAGCGGACGGTACTTGATTCGATGCGGTTCCGTGGCATCCGCGCCCAGGCGCCGGCGCTTATCCTCTTCATAGGCCTGGAAGTTCCCTTCGAACCATTCGACGTGGCTATCGCCCTCGAACGCCAGGATGTGGGTCGCCAGCCGATCCAAAAACCAACGATCATGGCTGATAATGACCGCGCATCCGGCAAATTCCGCCAGCGCTTCTTCCAATGCCCGCAACGTATCGACATCCAGATCGTTTGTCGGCTCATCCAGCAGAAGCACGTTGTGCTCGACTTTCAGCATCTTGGCGAGATGAACACGATTCCGCTCGCCACCCGACAAGATGCCGACCTTCTTCT
>JAKBCJ010000567.1 GCA_021807975.1 Pseudomonadota bacterium
AGGCCGCGATCCGCCGTCTGCGCGGGCCGCTGCCGATCACCCGCGAGGAAGAAGCAGCGACCAGCGATTTCACCAGGACCGAGGACTTTCAAAACGCCTGCCGGTCGTTCATGGCCAAGCAGAAGCCAGTATTTCGGGGGAAATAGGTCAAACAGGTCCGAAAACGGGCCAATCGGCTCAGTACCGGTAACTTTTGGTTAATCTTTCCCGTCCATTATCGACGGGTGAAGACCTCCGCCCTTCCACTGACCGAGTTCCACCATCCGGCGACATTCCAAAGCCGTGGGGTCGCCGTGCCGTTCACGACCCCGCTTCTGGCCGGCGCCCGGGTTCGCATGGGGTCGAAAAACACGCCGGAACTGGTCATTCCCAATCCGTCAGGCGGCCGCGGTGTGTACATCGTGCACTGGTCCGGCGTTCGCGCGTTGTGCAATCCCGGGGTTCACGACATAATGCTGTTCCGGCGGCTGACGGGTCTTGCTCGAATAGACCCCGGAACTCTGCGGCAAGCCGCACTGGGTGTTGCCTTGCAGGGCTATGCCGGCACCGCCGCCGCCGCAGCGGCGGCACTGACACAAGCAGCCGATCGCGCCCGACGCCTGCGGGCACATTTTCAGCTCCTGACGGCGCTGCTCCACCAGATCGACCCGGCCAGCCGCAACGGCCCCGTCTCCATCGAACGAACCGCGGAATTCGACCGCCGGGCGAGCGCCATGTTGCACCGCATCGCGCCGGCATTCGGCTGCGCGGCCATGCATCTGGCCACCGGCCTGGATACGTTGGGCGATGCCTTCGCCCCGGTCGGCATCGTGGTGGACGAACGCGAGTCCCGCATGCCGCGCCTTCTGGCGAAACTGGACGACACCCGCGACCGCCTGTCGTTCTGGCTGGACGCCGCCCCGGACAACGATATTGGTGGGCTGGGGCGCACCGTTACCAACGCCATGACCGCGACGCACGCGATTGGTCTGGCATTGCTGACGGCCGCGCGGACGGCAGTAGCCGATCCGTCCGGCTTACTGAAACACTGGGTGGCGCATCCGCTGGAAACAATCGCCTTTGCCGCCCGCTGCGAGTGGGTGCTGGACGGGTGGGAAAGCATTTGCCTGCTGTGGCAGGGGGCAAGCGATGACGCGAACAGGCGGGCCGCCTTGCTGGAAATGGCGCAGGTTCTGCCCGTCATGCCCAGGGAGGTCAGCGAATGGACCGACCGCCCGATTCCGGAGGCCTTGATGGACCCCGCCCCCGGGGTGATCAGTCAGAATGATGACTGGCGGCGCGGGGCGGCCGGTTTCTCCCTGATCCAACGCAACGAGGCGCTGCGCGCCATGAGCGAGTAAGCTTTTGACCAGGTCAAACGATCCTGCGACGCGGGCGCTGAACCAGGAAATCGCCACCGCGCCGGACCCCCATATCGTGCGCATCGTCGCGGCGGTGGACGCCATGACCGCCCGCGGCCCCGCCGATGCACTGATCGCGCCGCTGCGAAGCCGGCTTGCGACGCTACGTCCGCCCCGGCCCTTGCGGTTCTGCCGCTTGCTGTTCCATCCGCTCGACCGGCTGATCGTGCCCCCATCGCACTGGCGTCCGGACCGGGATTCCATCCCGCGAACCGCGCTGGCCCCGATTGCGGACCACGTCCGCCTCGCGATGGGCCCCGACGCGGCCGCGATCGACGTTCGGATCGCAAACCGAACCACTGCGGACACCGATCTGATCGCGCGCTGCGGCGCTGTTCTGTGGCCGGCCGCCGCGCGGGCCGTCCTGGCCGGTTCGGTTCCGAAAAACTGGGAGGCCACGGGATTGAGTCGTGCGACGTACGCGCCGCTGGCCGCGTCCATCGCCGCACTCCTGGCCCGGGGCGACGCGGTCGAGGCTCTGGCGGGGGCGACCGCCAACGGATTGCTGCCACCGGATGGCCAAAGGATCGGCACGATCCTTGCCGCGGTCGCCGCTGCCCACCTGCCCGCACTGCCGATGATGATCACAATTCTGCTCGCCCGTATTCCGGAGTCGGCCGCCCTCCTGCCCGCGGCCAGTAGCGGCGCCACCGGAATCGCGGTGCAGGCCGCATTGGATCGCGCCGCCGACCGTCTGCTGGCGGACTTGGAAGGGCAAGACAGCCCCCAAGCCAACATCGCGGCCGGCAGCCTTGGCGATGCTGGCACCACGGCCGGCCGGATCGCAAAGCTGCTGCGCCATTTGGATACCGATACAGCGAACCCGCAAAGGCAGGTCCGGTTGCGCGCGATCCGCAAGACGCTGGATGCCGGCTGCAAGGCCCGGTTCACCGCCGGATTGGAACAGGAACTGCTGCTGCCGCTGAACAGTTCGTCACCCCCCGCGATCTCGGTGCTGGAGGCTGCCGCGCGCGGCCTGCGGGTGCTGGAAACCGAGGCCCGGGCGGTGGGCAGCGGCGCCATCTACGACATGCTGCTGAAAAAGGCAGCCGAGGCAATCGGCAGTTCCGCGATGCTCGGGCGGCTGGCCAAGGTGGACCAGGTGCGCCTGATAGAGATACTGACGGGACCCGAGGCAGCGATGGCGCTGCTGGCGTGAATACCGGACAGGTATCACGGTCCGGTGGGAATGAAGCGGATGGTGCCGCGAAGTGTCTCCCCCGGTGACAGGACATCCATCGCCTGATCAACGGGCAGACCGGGCCGGTTGATCGCATCGGGACTGTGACTAACCGGTTCCACGCAGAAAAAATCCCCCCAGTCCGGCGTGAACACCTGCAAATTGCTGAATGCGGCGCTGGCCTCGATGCGCAAACTGGCGGGACCGCCTGCGATATCTGCTGTTCCGCCCCATCCCGTAAAGCAGTTGTCCAGGCGGGAGCCCGCAATCCGGCACCAAGACCCCTGAGACCATCCATCCGGCGGCGCCCCATGGTGCACCGGCAGCGCGTCGGGCGTATTCTGCCACATGCCGGAGGCATTGAAGCGCAACGACGGGTCGTTTGCCGCGGGGAAGAACGGATGCAGCCCGATGC
>JAKBCJ010000568.1 GCA_021807975.1 Pseudomonadota bacterium
TGACGTAGATCGCGTGGAACAAAATTTCCGCGCGCTTCGCGACGCGTTGCCGCTGGCGCGCATCTACTATGCGGTGAAGGCGAATCCGGCGCCGCAGGTGCTCGAACGTCTGGTTAGCCTCAACAGCCAGTTCGATGCCGCCAGCATCGAAGAAGTGACGGCGTGCCTGGACGCCGGCGCCGCGCCGCGCGCCATCAGCTTCGGCAACACCATCAAGAAGGTCTCCGCGATCCGCCGAGCCCATGAAGCCGGCGTGACGATGTTCGCGTTCGATTCGCGGGAGGAGCTTGAGAAGATCGCCGCCCATGCCCCCGGCGCCCGGGTGTATTGCCGCATCCTGGTGGAAAACGAAGGCGCGGACTGGCCGCTGTCGCGCAAGTTCGGCACCACCAGCGGCAGCGCGCGCGAACTGATGCTGGAAGCCGGGGAACTGGGCCTGGACCCGTATGGGCTGTCGTTCCATGTCGGCAGCCAGCAGACCACCACCCGCGCGTATGAGGTTGCGATCGGCAAGGTGGCGATGCTGTTCACCGACCTGACGGAGGCCGGGGTGAACCTGCGTATGCTGAACCTGGGCGGCGGCTTCCCCACGCGCTACCGCGACGACGTGCCCGAAATCGACCAGTTCGGCGACACGATCATGACCGCGATGACGCGGCATTTCGGGAATAATCTGCCGGACATGCTGGTGGAACCCGGGCGCTTCATTGTCGGCGATGCCGGTCTGGTGTCCGCCGAGGTGGTGCTGGTCAGCCAACGCGACCGGAACGATCCGGTGCGATGGGTATATCTGGACATTGGCCGGTTCGGCGGCCTTGCGGAAACCGAGGGCGAATCGATCAAGTACCGAATAGCCACACCGCATGACGGTTCGGCGACCGGGCCGGTGGCGATTGCCGGCCCAACCTGCGACGGCGCCGATATCCTGTATGAAAAGTCGAACTACCGGCTGCCGCTGGCCCTGACCTCCGGCGACCGGGTCGAACTGCTGTCCACCGGGGCGTACGTCACCACCTATGCCAGCACGCGGTTCAATGGCTTCGCGCCGCTGGCGGAGTATTACCTGTAATACCAACCGTTGTTGGTATTGACGCACCGACCCGGGCACGTCCTGGCGCAAACCCGGTTTAGCATGCCGGCCAGGGCCGTGCGTATTGCGGCCGCCCGCGCTTTGACGGTTCGTGCACAGATGGCCGGAACTACGCCCGGCCATGACGGGAGAGAGTCGAAACCCGGGCGGGTCAGCATAAGGCCACCGGGGTGCGCATGACACCGCGCCCCGGCGACCCGTTTATCTAGTCGCGCCTGCCTACCGGATCAGCCCGGTCAACGGACTGGACGGATCCGCCCCCATCCGCCGTGGCATACGTCCCGCTCGGTAAGCCAGCCGCCCCGCCTCCACCGCCGCTTTCATCGCCCGCGCCATCAGGATCGGGTCCTTGGCATGGGCGATGGCGGAGTTCAGCAGCACCGCGTCGCAGCCAAGCTCCATCGCGATGGCGGCATCGGACGCAGTGCCGACGCCGGCATCCACCAGGAACGGCACGGTGACGTTTTCCATGATCATGGTCAGCATCGCCGGATTTTGCAGGCCCAGGCCAGAGCCGATCGGCGCACCCAGCGGCATGATGGCGACGCAGCCCATGTCCTGCAACCGCCTGGCCGCCAGCGGATCATCGGCGCAATAGACCATCACCTCAAACCCGTCCTTGATCAGCGCCTCGGCAGCCTCGAACGTGCCTTGCATGTCGGGATACAGCAGCGGCGGCGGACCCAATACCTCCAGCTTCACAAGGTTCCAGCCGCCGGCTTCGCGCGCCAGCCGCAGGGTGCGGACGGCGTCCTTGGCGGTGAAACAACCGGCGGTGTTCGGCAGATAGGTGTATTTCTTGGGGTCGACGTAATCCTGCAACATCGGCGCGCCCGCATCCGACAGATTGACGCGGCGTACAGCGACGGTGACGATTTCCGCGCCGCTGGCCTCGATCGCGCGGCCGGTTTCCTCCAGGTCCTTATAGCGCCCGGTCCCGACGATCAGGCGCGAGCGGAATGTGCGCCCCGCCACCGTCCAGGTGTCGTCCGCCGCGAATTCGTCCATAACTCAGCCTCCACCAATAAAATGCACGATCTCCAGCGAATCGCCGCTGGCCAGCCAGGTTTCGCCGTAGCGCGACCGGGGGACGATCTCCTCGTTCCGTTCGACCGCGACTTTGCGTGTATCCAGGCCGATCAGGACCAGCAGGGCCGCCACGGACAGCGGGCCGTCGGCGGGGCCTTGGAACACCCGGCTTTCGCCGTTCAGGGTCAGGGTGACGGAACTGTGCATACCCACCATTATGGTGCGCCCGGGCTGGCGGGGCAATGTTGGCCGGGGGCGGGATTGGACCGGGCGCGCGGCGTATGCTACGCGCGGTGTGCGACGACTTAATGACAGCGCGAGACTTTGGCGCGCGGTGCCATTGCGCCCTGGCAATGGCGGACAGACTGGAGGAACGCCGTTGACCCGTATTCCGATCGATCCCGATACCATCCGAGCCCTGGCGGCCGTGCTGGTCGAAACTGGCCTGACGGAGATCGAGATCGCCGATAAAGACAGCCGGATTCGCGTCGTGCGCGGCGGCGGCCCGGTGGCAACGACGGTGGTGCCGGTCGCGGCGGCCCCGGCGGCGATCGCGGCCCCCGTTCCCGTGGCGCAGGACGCGGCTTCCCATCCCGGCGCGGTCCCCAGCCCGATGGTTGGCGTTGCCTATCTGTCGCCGGAACCGGGCGCGCCTGCCTTTGTGACCGTCGGCCAGCAGGTCGCCGCCGGCCAGACGCTGCTGCTGATCGAGGCGATGAAGACGTTCAACCAGATCAAGGCCCCGAAGGCCGGCACGGTCGCCGCGATCCTGGTGCAAAGCGGCGCGCCGGTCGAATACGGCGAAGTGCTTGTGATCCTGGAATAATCCGTTGTTTCAGAAAATCCTGATCGCCAATCGCGGCGAGAT
>JAKBCJ010000093.1 GCA_021807975.1 Pseudomonadota bacterium
CAGATGGTCCTGTTGAAAGGCCTGACGGGTGCGCCGCCGTTGTTCCTGACACTGAACCCCGCGGCCGAACCGTCGCCCGGCACCGTGCTGCGCGAGGAGATTTACGAGCATCCACGGTTCGATACGCAAGCCATGCGGGCGCAGGCGTCGCTGTGGTCGTTGCAGGGAGCCCGGCGCACCTGGTTCTGCGGTGCTTATTTCGGCTCCGGCTTCCACGAGGACGGGTTGCAATCCGGACTCGCGGTCGCCGAACAGCTCGGCGGCGTGCGCCGCCCATGGACTGTTGCGAATGAGAGCGGACGGATTACGGTAACGCCGCTAAGTGTAACGGAACCGGTCCAATGACCTCCGCACTGTATTCCGGGTCGGTTTTTCATCGGCGGTTCAAGCCGGTCGGGCACGCCCTGCGCTATCGCCTGGACCAGATTTTGTTCGATCTGGACGCCATGCCGGTGTCGCGGCTGTTCTCTCGAAACCGTTTCAATCTGGTCGCCTTTTACGACCGCGACCACCTGGATGGATCGGGGGCATCGTTACGTGTGCAGGTGGAACAGGTGTTGGCCGCCGCGGGGCTGATGCCGGATGGCGGGGCGATCCGGCTGCTTTGCATGCCTCGGATTCTGGGCCATGCGTTCAACCCGATCAGCGTGTTCTTCTGCTACCGGCGGGACGAGACGTTGATGGCGCTGCTGTATGAGGTGAACAACACTTTCGGGCAGCGGCATTCCTATCTGATCCCGGTCGAGGAACCAGCCGCGGCAACCATCCATCAGCACTGCGACAAGGCGTTTTACGTGTCCCCGTTCATGCGGATGGACATGACTTACGAGTTCCGCGTCGTGCCGCCGAATGAAACGGCCGCCGTGGTCGTGCATGGCGACGATGCCGCCGGGCGGGTCATCACCGCCTCGTTCACCGGGCAGCGGCGGGAGATTTCGGATCGCGCGCTGGCGTCGATGCTGCTGCGGCACGGGTTGCTCAGCATCAAGGTGCTGGGCGCGATCCATTGGGAAGCGGCGAAGCTGTGGCTGAAAGGCATGCGGCCGCAGCCCCGCCCGCCGGCACCCGGCCGAGCCGTCACCATCGTTTCTTCGCAGCAGGGCTAACGCATGTCCGATGTATCGATCGACGTCTCGCTTCCCGCCGCGCCCGGCACGGGATGGCTGGCGCGGCGGCTTGCCCGCGCGCTGTTCTCCCGCGTCCATACAGGGTGCTTTACCATCGTCACGCCATCGGGGTTGCGTCTGTCGCACGAAGGCACGCCCGGCCCCGAGGGCGTGCTGGTGCTGCGGCGGTGGCGGACGCTTCGCCGGCTGCTGTTTCACGGCGATATCGCCGCCGCCGAGGCGTATATGGACGGCGACTGGGACAGCCCCGATCTGCCGGCACTGATCGAGCTTGCCGGCATCAATATGCCCACGCTGAGCGATGCGTTCGACGCCAACTGGTTTCAGCGGCTGCGGAACCGCTGGATGCACCGGTTGAATGCCAACACCAGGCGCGGCAGCAAGCGCAATATCCAGCATCATTACGATCTGGGCAATGCGTTCTACCGCACCTGGCTGGATGCGGGCATGAGCTATTCGTCCGCGATCTATGCCTCCCGCGACCAGTCCCTGGAAGACGCGCAACTGGCGAAGCAGCGGCGGGCGATCGAGCTGTTGCAAACCCGGCCGGGCCAGACCGTGCTGGAAATCGGCTGCGGCTGGGGCGGGCTGGCCGAACAACTGGTCCGGACGGCGGGGTGTTCGGTGACCGGTGTTACGCTGTCGTCGGAGCAACTGGCCTATGCGCGCGAGCGGCTGCCCGAGGCCGATCTGCGCTTGCAGGATTACCGCGATGTGTCCGGCCAGTTCGACCGTATCGTTTCGATTGAAATGATGGAGGCGGTCGGCGAATCCTACTGGCCGAGTTATTTCGCCACGCTGCGGAACCGGTTGAAGCCGGGCGGCCTGGCGGTGATCCAGGCGATCACGATCGACGAGGCCCAGTTCGAAGGGTATCGCCGCTGCACCGACTTCATCCAGCAGTATATTTTTCCCGGGGGCATGCTGCCGACGATCGCCGAAATCCGCCGGCAGGCCGATCGCGCCGGACTGAAACTACGCTCGATCGAAACATTCGGCACCAGCTATGCGTGGACCCTGGCCGAGTGGAGAAAGCGCTTTCATGCGGCGTGGCCGGACATAGAGCGAATGGGCTTCGACCAAAGATTCCGGCTTATGTGGGACTATTACCTGGCCTATTGCGAGGGTGGATTCCGAGCGGGAACGATCGACGTGGGGTTGTATGCGATGGAGAGGCCTGCATGATCGGACGGCGGACGCTGATGGGCTGGCTGGCGGTTGCGCCGTTCGGTTCGCTCCAGGCCGCACTGCCGGTACCCTCCGGCGATCGTTTAGATTTCAGTATCATCCGCAAGGGCGATAAAATCGGCGAACATACGCTGACATTTACCCGGACTGGCAACGTGCTGACGGTCGCGGTCGCGGTCGATATCGTCGTGGGATTCGGGCCGATTGCCTTCTTCCGGTATAAGCATCGGGCAACAGAGCAGTGGCTGGACGGAACGGTGGTTTCGGTAGAGGCGGAAACCAACGACGATGGCACGCCTCGGAGGATGAGCGGACATAGAAACCAGTCGGGGCTGGTGGTGGAGGGTTCCAAGGCAGCGCGGTATGTGGCGCCCGCCCAATCTCTGCCGGGAACACACTGGAATCGGGCGATGCTGAATGCGCCGTTCATCAATACCGAGGATGGGCGGCTGATGAGCCCCACCGTCACGCCGGCCGGTTCGGTGCGGGTTCCCGAAGGTGGCCGGTCTGTCATGGCGCAGCGTTTCCAGCTGCGTGGTGATGCGGATTTGGATACGTTTTACGATCCAACCCCAAGCTGGGCGGGGCTGCGGTTTACCGCCCGGGACGGGTCGGAGATTGTGTATCTGCGGCTTTAGCCCGGTCTCGGGATGGGTGGCGTAACCAACGAATCGTTTGATGGACGCCACCGGCCTTTTTCCCCGCCGCGGCGGGCCAGCGGAGTGATGGATCTGACGATGTCGGTGGCCGGGAACCCGGCCAGGGCCGACCGCTGGCGGGGCGATTTCTCGCAACGGCACCACGATCACCCCGCCGCCGCCCCGCGTCGGCGGAAGGCCTGCCATGCCGGCCCGCCGCCGGGTCTTGCGGTCTGGCCGCGAACATACGGCGATGCGGGCGGCAATCCTCTGGTTCGGCGGTCACGCTCGGCATCTGCCACGGGCCGGGAAAATGCCGCCGCTGTAAGGTACGGTTGCCGAAAGCACGCGTCCGGCGTAAAGGGCACGCCATGCCAAATCTAAAACGCCCCCCTTCGACTAAGCCTGCCCACGCACGCACCAATTTCGACGATCGCATCAACGCCGCCGCCGCCGCCAAACAAGCCCTGCTGGAGCGTTTTCGCGCCAGGCCGTCTCCGGACGATCCGGCCGAGATCGAGCGGCAGGCAGCGTTGAAAGCCATCGCCGATGCGCGCGATGCCCGGGCCGCGGAACGCCGGGCCGCTAAGGAAGCCGAACTGCAGCGCCTGGCCGCGGAAGCGGCAGCCCGAAAGGCCGCTGAACTAGCCGCAGCGCAGGAAGCCAAGCGCCAGGCCGCGCTGCTGGAGGCGGAGCGCAAGGCCGCCCGCGACGCCAGGTACGCCGCTCGCAAGGCCCGCCGCTAAGCCCAAAACGCCGCGAGCCGCGGCAAAACGCGGCCGTCTCCCTGTTCGTGGTCCGCGGGCAGCCTATCTGAGTTTCCTGAAACACAATGGCAGCGCGCGGTCGCGCGTCGCGGAGGCAGCAGTGGTTAAGCGTCGCAAAGAGGAAGACATCGCCGGCATCCTGGAGTTCGATGGCCGCGGTGCCGAGGACCCGGAATTTCTGGAATGGCTGGCGGATCACAAAGCCCGCAATGGCGGCAAAATCCGCGTCAGCCAGGGCGGTAAAGGCGTACGTGTCATGTTCGCCAAGGACGCCGACATGGCTTTGTGGCAGCGTCGGTCGGAAGCCGCGTTGAAGGGTAAGAAGTTCGTTGCCTGACCGGGGGTCTTGGTAGGGGCTTCGGTCCCGCGGCAGGGGCGGCTCTCCGCCGCCCCGTTCCCTGAGTCCGTCAGCTGCGGGCGCCGGCCGCGACCAGCCGGCAGGATCCTTCTGACAACGGCTGGAACGCCCGCTCCCCTGGAATCGTACGAAGCACCTTATAAAGGTCCCACGGACTTGTGGACTCTGCGGGTGTTTTGACCTGCACCAGATACATATCGTGGACCATGCGGCCATCGGCGCGGATATAGCCGTCGGCAAATACCGCATCGTGTACCCGAGTCGCCCGCATGGCTCCAGTCACTGCGGCGGCGTCGGTTGTTCGGGCCGCGCGCACCGCCCGCAGGTAATGCAGCACGGCCGAATATGTTCCCGCCTGGATCATAGTCGGGGGTGCCTTTCTCACCGCCTCGAACCGCTGCGAAAACGCTCGGCTGGCCTCATCGCGGTCCCAGTAGAACGCGGTGGTCAGGATCAACCCCCGGGCGTTTGGCAGTCCAATCGCCTTGATGTCGGTCAGAAAGGGTAGAAACGCCGCCAGCTTCTGCTTGCCGGTCAGCCCGAACTCCACCGCCTGCTTAACCGCGTTGGCGGTATCGGCGCCGGAGTTGGCCAGACCCACGACATCGGCCCCCGAGGCCTGTGCGGCGATCAGTTGGGAAGCGAAATCCGTCGTGTTCAGCGGTGCCAGGCTGGTCCCGGCGATGGTGCCGCCGGATCGCTCGATCTCGCGCGCGGCGGTGCGTTGCAGGTTGGCGCCGAAGGCATAGTCGGCGGTAATGAAGAACCATTTCTTCGCCCCGGACTCAACCAGCGCTCGGCCGGTTCCAGCTGTCAGGGCGTAGCTGTCGAATGTCCAGTGCGCCGAGGTTGCGGTGCAGGCCTCGTTAGTGAGCGCGGTGGTCGCCGTGGAGGTGACCAGATCGATCTTGTGCTTTTCCGCGGCCAGGGCTTGAACGGCGATGGCGACCGAGGAGTTCGTCAGATCGGTGACCATGTCCACGCCCTTGGTGTCGAACCACTCGCGGGCGATGCTGACAGCGAGGTCGGGCTTGTTCTGGTGGTCCGCGGCTACGATTTCGATGCGCCGGCCCAGTACGGTTGGGCCGAAATCGGCGACGGCCAGATTGGCCGCGGCAACCGAACCAGGGCCGGCGGCATCGCCATAAGGGCCGTTCATGTCGGTGAGCACGCCGATGCGCAGCGGCGGCGGCTGTTGGGCGAAGGCGGGCGGGATCGCGGCGGCGAAGGCGGCGGCAAGCAGCACGGCGGCGCTTCGGAGGACGGGGCGGGAAACGGCGCGAGCCATGGGCGAAACATCCTTGGGTTATGATGACCGCTGAGGGTTTAGAATAACTTGCTATATTTGCAATATATTGCGTCATATTGGGAAACTAATTCTAAATTAGCACGATATAATAGAATTAATTTTCTATAAATTAGTCTCGTGGGCAATGCTATCCAAGCTCGGTTCCGGGGGTCGCCGGTCCATGCCCGGGCGCTTGAACGAAGTCCGACAGGCGCTCTTGACGCGACCGGGGATTTCTTCGATCTGTTGGCAGTAGGTAAAAAACGAGGAAACGTCATGCCCGATATTGATGCCGCCGGTTTGGGCCGGCGCACTGTACTAGCGGCGTCCGCCGCCCTGGCGGTGCCCCGGATCGCTCGTGCTGCGGCCAATCCGCTGAAAATCGGCATCCCAACCATTTTGTCCGGCCCGATCGCATTGCTGGGCACATCCTCCCGCGGCGCCATCCAGCCGGAGATCGACCGGATCAATGCGGCCGGAGGCCTGCTGGGCCGTCAGATTCAGCCGATCTACCGCGACTCCAAGGGGCAACCGCAGGAGGCGGCGCGCGTCGCGCGGGAACTGGTTAATACCGACGGCTGCGAAATCCTGCTGGATGCCGAGGCATCGTCCGGCGCCTATGCGGTGCAGGAAGTGGTGCGCGACCTGGGGGTGTTGTGCCTGCATTCGAACAGCGAGACGTCGTCCCTGACGGCGGACCCGAAGCTGCGTGTGGCCACCGCGTTCCGCTGCGCCCGCCAGGGCGTACATGACGCGATCGTCGGCGGCGCGCACTCGGCGAAGGTCGCCGCCGCGAAGAAGTTGTCGAAGTGGGCCACCTGCTCTCCTGACTATGCCTTTGGCCGCGACACGACGGCGCAGTTCCTGGACTTCCTGAAGCACTTCAAGCCGGACATCGAAGTTATCTCCCAAGGCTGGCCGAAGCTGGGGGCGCCGGACTTTACCGAGGTGATCACCAAGATCCTGCAAGCCAAGCCGCAGGCACTGTATTCGGCGCTCTATGCGGGCGATCTGTCGGCGTTCGTGAACCAGGGCAATGTGTATGCGCTGTTCGGTGCGATGCAGGTCTTCGTGCCGGCGATGGGCGATCTGCCTGTGTTGACGGCGGTCAAAAGCCTGCCCGTCGGTATTCAGTCGGCCAATCGCTATCTGCCGACGTTCCCCAAGACGGCTGAAAACGCAGCCTGGGGTGCGGCATATCGCAAGGCTAATAACAATGCCTATCCGACCAACTGGTCGTGGCAGAATTCCACCGCGGTTCGCTTTATCGAAGCGGCGGTGAAGAAGGCTGGCAGCACCGACGGCAAGAAGGCCGCGGCCGCGCTGGAGGGGATGACGATCGACAGCCCGTTCAGCGTCACCGGCAAAGTCACCATGCGGGCGGAGGACCATACGCTGGTCGATTACGCCATCGGCTGGGGCACCACGGTGCCGAAAGACCCGTTCGTCGTCGATATGGAACCCGGCGACTGGGGCCAGATAAGCGAGCTGGAGAAAGAGTGGAAGAAGAAGAGCGGCTACATCTGAACCCGGCACGGGCCTTTGGTGCCAGATGGCACCAGGGCCGCCCGGCGACCGTCCGGCAACGATAGCAAAAGAGGGGGGGGGAGCACTCATGAAACCAACGAAGCCGACACGCCGAACGGTGCTGACCGGTGCGGCAGCGGTGCTGGCGGCGCCGCATATCGCCGGGGCGCAGGCCAAAGCGGTGCGCATCGGCATGCAGGCCACATTCTCCGGGCCGCTGGCGCAATCGGGTATTACTCATCGCAACGCCATCGAAATGGAAGTCGATCGCATCAACGCCGCCGGCGGCCTGGCGGGACGGCCGATCGAGATGGTGTATCGCGATTCCAAAAGTCAGCCGCAGGAAGCCGCCCGGGTTGCCCGCGAACTGATCAACAGCGATGGCTGCGAGATGCTGCTGGATGCCGAATCCAGCGCCGGTTCGTTTGCGGTGCAGGAAGTGGTGCGTGACCTTGGCGTGCTGTGCATCCACTCGTCATCCGAAACATCCTCGCTGACCGCCGATCCGAAATACCGTGTCGCCACGGCTTTCCGCTCTAGCCGGCAGGGCATCCACGATGCCATCGTCGGCGGCGCCTATGCGGCGAAGGTGGCCGATGCCCACAAGCTGACCAAATGGGCGACGTGTTCGCCCGACTATGCCTATGGCCGCGACACCACGGCCCAATACCTGGAGTACCTCAAGCACTTCAAACCGGATATCGAGGTGATTTCGCAGGCGTGGCCCAAGCTGGGGCAGCCGGATTTCACCGAGGTCATCACCAAGCTGATCCAGGCCAAGCCGCAGGCGATGTACACCGCGCTCTACGGCGGCGACCTGACCGCGTTCGTCAACCAGGGCAACATCTATGCGTTGTTCAGCGCGATGCAGGTGTTCTCGGTCAACCTCGCGGACTACACGGCGCTGACCGCGATCAAGAACCTGCCGCCCGGCATCGCTACCGGCAACCGCTATGTCGTGACGTGCCCGGATACGGCTGCCAACCGCGATTGGGGCGAGGCATACCGCAAGCGTTTCAAGGAATATCCCACGAACTGGTCGTGGGAGAGTTCCACCGGCATGCGCTTCTTTGAAGGCGCGGCGAAAAAGGCCGGCAGCGCCGACCCGAAGAAACTCGCCGAAGCGCTGCGGGGCCTGAAGATCGATTGTCCCTTCGGCGTCGATGGCACGGTAACGATGCGGGCCGAGGATCAGACCGTCGTCGGTTATGCCATCGGTTGGGGCACAACCCTGACCAAACCACCCTACGTCGCCGATGTGAAAGCCGCCGACTGGGGCACCATCTTCGAACTCGAAACCGAGTGGAAAAAGCGTAACGGCTTCATCTGATGGACCTCGATGCCCTTCTAGGCTGCGTGACCAGTTCCTCCTGCCTGGTCACGCAAACCACCAGCGGCCTGATTGTCGGCATGCTGTTGTTCATGGTCGCCGCCGGCCTGACGCTGATCTTCGGGGTGCTGAAGATCGTCAACTTCGCCCACGGCACGTTCTACATGCTGGGGGCGTATATCGCCTATTCGGCCTTTATGTTCACGGGCAGCTACTTCCTGGGGGTGGTGGCTGGCGGACTGGGGATGGCGATTTTTGGCGTGATATTTGAGCGTGTGCTGATCAGCCGGGTTTATGGCGCCAATGTATTGATGCAGTTGCTAATCTGTTACGCCGTCGTGCTGATCTGCGACGATCTGGTGAAGATTGTCTGGGGGCCTGATTTCTATGCCATGGGCATGCCTCCGGCGTTCCAGGTGCCACCGCTGTTCATTGCCGGTGGCGTGGTTCCGCCATTCTACATCATGTTGATCCTGGTCGCGCTGGCGATCGGTGGCGGGCTAAGTCTTCTGCTGGGGATGACCAAGATCGGCAAGATCATCCGGGCGGCGGCGCATAACCCGAACATGGTTTCGGCGCTTGGGATCAATACGACCTTGTTGTATTCGCTGGTATTCGCCGTTGGCGGCATGTTGGCGGGTCTGGCGGGCGGGCTGGCGGCGCCGGTGCGTTCGCTGACTCCCGGCATGGGGTTTTCCATCCTGATCGAAAGTTTCATCGTCACCGTCATCGGCGGCATGGGGTCCATAGGCGGTGCGTTGATCGCCGCGGTGGTGCTGGGCCTGATCCGCAGCTTCGGCACCATCGGCTTCCCGCTGTTCACCGAGGGGCTGATGTACATCGCGATGATCATCATCCTGGTCTTCAAACCCAGCGGTCTGTTCGGTAAGGAGATCGTCTGAGATGGCCAGGATTTTTCGCGACATCGCCATCGGCATCGTGGCGATCGCCGTGCTGGCGGCGGTGCCGCATCTGATACCCGGCAAGGCGTTCCAGGATTTCGTGATTCGGTGCTCGTCGATGGCGCTGTTCGCGACTTCGTTGAACCTGCTGGTGGGCTATACTGGTCTGTCGTCGTTCGGGCATGGGCTGTTCTTCGGGCTGGGTACGTATTCCTTCGCCTTGCTGATGCAGCGCACTGGCATATCCCTGCCGATGGCGTTTATCGCGACGCTGCTGATCAATGCGGTCACCGCGGTCGCGGTGGGTGCGATCTGCATCCGTCTGAGGCTGATCTATTTCGCCTTCGTCACCCTGGCGATGCAGATGCTGATGCATTCCATCATCATTTCCTGGGTGGGTTTGACCGGTGGCGATCAGGGATTGCAGGGCGGAATCCCCCGCCGCGTGGTGGCGGGCATCGACCTGGGCAACCAGTACAACCTGTATATTTTCGCGGCTGTCGTCCTGGTTATCGGCCTGCTGATCATGCGTCACATCGTCAATACCAGCTTCGGCACCTCGCTGCGGATGATCCGGGATAACGAAGCCCGAGCATCGTTCCTGGGAATTGTGGTCTGGCGGGTGAAGCTGACGGTGTTCGTACTTTCGGCGGTGTTCGCGTCCGTCGGCGGCATCGTCATGAGCCTGTTCGTCTCCGGCGCATACCCGGAACTGATCAACTGGCCGATTTCCGGCGACGCCATCTTCGCCATCGTTATGGGCGGCGTAGGCAGCTTCCTCGGGCCGACAGTCGGCACCATGATCCTGCTGCTGCTGAACGACGTAGTCACGCGCCAAACCGAATATTACGGCCTGGCGCTGGGTATCATCATCCTGGCCTTCGCGCTGGGGCTGCGGCGGGGCTTGCTGGACTTCATCACCGAACGCCTGGGCGGGCGCCCGGCCGGGGGCATTTCGTGATGCTGCAAATCACCAATCTGACCAAGCGGTTCGGCGGTGTTGCCGCGACCAACGACGTGACTCTGAACTTCGCGGCCAACACCCTGACCGCCGTGATCGGACCCAACGGTGCCGGAAAGAGCACGTTCTTCAACCTGATTTCCGGCGCGCTGAGGCCGGATTCCGGTTCGATCGTGTTCAAGGGCGAGGATATCACCCGGCTTGATCGCGCAGCCATCGTGCGCCGGGGGATCGGGCGGGCGTTCCAGGTCGCGAGTTTCTTTCCGTCGATGACAGTGGCGGAGAATCTGCAGGCCGCCATCGCCGCGCACCGGGGCCAATGGGCAGACCTGAGCCACCGGTTTCCGCGCCAGGGCGTGCGCGAACGTGCCATGGAAGTGGCCGAGATGCTGGGCTTGCAGGACAGTGCCGATGTGCTGTCGGCCAACCTGTCGCATGGCGATCAGAAGCTGCTGGATATCGCCCTGGCGCTGGCGCTGGAACCGTCGCTGCTGTTGCTGGACGAACCGACGGCGGGCATGGGGCCGGACGAACGCTGGAAGATGATCGAGAAGGTCCAGCGCCTGTGGCGGACGCAGAACCTGACGCTGGTGTTCATCGAACATGACATGGACATCGTGTTCGGCATTGCGTCGTCGATCCGGGTGCTATGCTACGGGCGGGTACTGGCGGAGGGCACGCCCGACGAAATTCGCGCGAATCCGGCGGTAATCGAAGCCTATCTTGGTACCCCCGACGCGGAGGACGACATATGAACGGCCCGGTCCTGTCGGTCGAGAATATCGACGTGTTCTATGGCGCCAGCCAGATATTGTTCGGTGTGGGGTTGGAGGTGCGGGCCGGCCAGACGATGGCGCTACTGGGGCGCAACGGGGCTGGCAAGAGCACCACGATGAAGGCCATCGCCGGTATGGCCGCGCCTCGTAAGGGGCATGTCCAGTTTCTGGGGCACGATGTCACCGGCCGCAAACCCTATGTCATGGCGCGTCAGGGGCTGGCGTTCGTGCCGGAGGACCGGCAGGTGTTTCCCGATCACACGGTGCAGGACAATTTAGTCATCGCCGCCAAGAAGGGGCCGCAAGGCCAGGACGATTGGCCGTTGAAGCGAATCTATGACGTGTTTCCGCTGCTGGAACCGCTGAAGGCACGCGCCGCCGGCCGCCTGTCGGGCGGTGAGCAGCAGATGCTGGCCATTGCCCGGGCGCTGATGGGCAATCCGGTGATGCTGCTGCTGGACGAACCCAGCGAGGGGTTGGCACCGATCGTCGTCGCCGGTATCGGCACGCTGCTGAAACAACTGCGCGGTATCGGCGCCACGGTTTTGATCGCCGAACAGAACATGCATTTCTGCCTGGGGATCGCCAGCGACGCGGTGGTTATCGACAAGGGGCAGATCGTGTATCGCGACACGATCGCCGGGCTGAAAGCCAACAAAGAGGTCCGCAGCCGCTATCTGGCGATGTAGAGGCGGAGGCACTCGTCTTTCCAGGGCGCGCCAGGGGGGTAATCTGGGGCGGAACGCGGGCACTGCCGCCCGTTCGGGGGCCGCATGACAACTCAGTCTTTCGATATCGCCGTCATTGGCGCGGGCATGGCCGGGGCCAGCGCTGCCGCCTTTCTGTCCGCCGATCGGCGCGTGGCACTGATCGAGGCGGAGGACAGTGCCGGCTACCACACCACCGGCCGGTCCGCCGCGATCTGGATTCAGAACTACGGGCCGCCCGACGTTCGGGAACTGACGCGGCTGTCCCGGCCGTTCTATGAAGCGCCGCCGGCCGGCTTTTCGGACGCGACGCTGATCCGGCGGCGCCCGGTGCTGATGCTGGCCTCGCGGACCCAGCTTCCGGACCTGGATGCCGCATTGGCTGGCGGTCACGGGCTGCGCCGCATGTCCGCCGCCGAGGCCGAAGCGATGGTGCCGGCGTTGCGGCCCGGCTATCTTGCGGGGGCGGCCATCGAGCGGGATGCGTTCGATATGGATGTCGCCGCGATCCATCAGGGCTTCCTGCGGATGCTGCGTGCGGGCGGCGGGGTTCTGGCGTTGCGCGCTCGGGCCGGCCGGATCGAACACGTCGGTGGTCTGTGGCACATCGAAACTACCGCCGGCATGGCCTTCCAGGCCTCCGTCCTGGTCAACGCCGCCGGCGCGTGGGGCGATGAAGTTGCCGGCCTGGCCGGTGTCGCGAGACTTGGCCTGCGTCCCTGCCGCCGCACCGCCGCGATCGTCGATCCCGGGCCGTTCGATGTCGCCAACTGGCCAATGATCATCGATGTGAACGAGGAATGGTACGCCCGCCCGGAAGCCCGGACCCGGCTGATGGTGTCCCCGGCCGACGAGACGCTGACCTATCCGCACGATGTCCAGCCCGAGGAAATCGATGTCGCTACAGGGATCGACCGGATGCAGCAGGCGCTGGATATTCCTGTTCGCCGGGTCGAGCACAGTTGGGCCGGGCTGCGCACCTTCACCCCCGACGGCAGCCTGGCGTTCGGCTGGGCCGCCGGGGCCGAGGGCTATTTTTGGTGCGTGGGGCAAGGCGGTTACGGTATTCAAACCGCCCCGGCGGCCGGCCGGCTGATTGCCGATCTCGTCCGGGGACGGGACCCGGGCGAAGCTGCCTCGGTAGCCGCGGCCGTTGCGCCGGGGCGGTTCGGCGTGACGTCCCCCAAGCCAGCTACTTGCGCGCGATAACCGAGTACTGGGCGCCAAACGGCACGCGGACCAGCAGCGGTTCCAGCCCGCGAAGCGCCGCCAGGGCGCGCGGGAAGAAGATGTGATAGCGAATCGTGGGTGCCCGCCATCCAGCCGAACGGATCGTCCGTTTGAACCTGGACGCCACAATCAGCTTGGCGTTCGCGTCGAACGGGCAGGTGTTCACCGCGCGAACGGTC
>JAKBCJ010000094.1 GCA_021807975.1 Pseudomonadota bacterium
TCGACGATCTCGCCGGACATGAAATCACCGAAGGTCTGCTGAACCACATCGAGGTCGCGATCCGCGCCTACGATCCCTGTCTGTCCTGCGCCACGCACGCACTCGGCGACATGCCGCTGATCGTCACGCTGGAAGACGCCGACGGCGCGGTCATCACGACCAGGGTGAAGCAATGAATATCTCCGCACCGCAAGCACCGCTTGCCCGCGAACCGCGGATTCTCGTCCTTGGCTACGGTAACCCCGGACGTCAGGACGATGGGTTAGGCCCTGCCGTGGCGGCCGGGATCGGCTTGCTGGGATTGCCCAACATCACGGCCTACGACAATTACCAGCTTAATATCGAAGATGCGCTGGAAGTCGCGGACCACGACGTTGTTTGGTTTGTCGATGCAGCCAAGGACGGTCCGTCGCCTTATCGGGTGCATGATCTGTCGCCAGCCGGGTCGATCGAGTTTACCAGCCACATCGTCAGGCCCGAGGTCATTTTGGCCATCGCCCGGCAGTACTACGGAAAATCGCCCCGGGCCTTCCTGCTGGCCGTTCGTGGCTATCGGTTCGAGTTTGCCGAAGAACTCACGCCGGGTGCCGCCGACAATCTTTGCGAAGCCCTGGCGATGCTTACCGGCGAAATCCGAGCCGCATACTCAACGGTGGTGCCGTGAATATCGGCCTTGGCAGCCGGCGCCGGACAATTCTGCTGATCGATGCCGATGCGCATGCCAGGGCGACCCTGCGAAAGGCGCTGGAGGACGCGGATTTCTCGGTGGGAGAGGCGGCAAACAACCGGGAGGGCCAACGTACCGCCCTGCGGATCGCGCCCGACGCGATTCTCGCCGAGTTGATGACGGACCCGACCGATGCCGGAACGACGATTACCCGGGCGATGGAAGCAATCGGCGGCACGATTCCTTGCTACATCGTCAGCACGGCTGCCGACGCGCTGATCGGCGCCGTGGGACTGCATGAACTCGGCATATCCGGCGTGTTCCTGAAGCCGGTCGAACCGGCGATCGTGATCCAGACGCTCCGGACGCGGCTCGGTGTGCGCCAGGGGGATACGGGACGTGCATGAGGTGTCCCTGATCGAGAGTGTCGTCGCCCTGGTCGAGGACGAGCGGCGCAAGCAGGACTTCTCCCGCGTCCGCTCGATCCGGCTCAGGCTCGGCGCGCTCGGGCATGCTGAACCGGAGGCTTTGCGCTTCTGTTTCGATGCGGTCACACGCGGCACGGTCGCCGATGGGGCGCGGCTGGATATCGACATCGTTCCCGGGGAAGGGTGGTGTTCGGGCTGCTCGCGGATCGTGGCATTGGCAGAACGCTTCGGGGCGTGCCCGATCTGCGGTGGCGCTCCCGTCCGAATGACGGCAGGCGATGAATTGCGCGTGTCCGAGATGGAGGTTGAGTGATGTGTACCGTATGCGGCTGCGGAACGCCGGTCATCGCGGAACAGCCGCACGACCATGACGACGGCCCCCACCATCACTCCGGGGGCGCAATCGCCTTCGGCAGCGGTCCCGGGGCCCTGCATGCCGCGGGCATGCGCCAGCAGCGCACAATCGCCATCGAACGCGACATCCTGTCGAAGAACGACGCATTCGCCGCGGCCAACCGCGTGCGGTTGCGGGAGGCCGGCGTCTTCGCGCTCAATCTCGTCTCGAGCCCCGGTTCCGGCAAGACCTCGCTGCTGGTTCGCGCGATCGCCGACCTGAAGCATCTCTGGCCCATCGCGGTGATCGAGGGCGATCAGCAAACCTCGCGCGATGCCGACCGGATCCGCGCCACCGGTGCCCCGGCCGTGCAGGTCAATACGGGCAAGGGCTGCCATCTCGATGCCCATATGGTCGGCCACGCCATGGATCATCTGCCCCTCGGGCCGGGCGGCGTGCTGTTCATCGAAAATGTCGGCAACCTGGTCTGCCCCGCCGCCTTCGACCTGGGGGAAGCGCACAAGGTGGTTGTCTTGTCCGTGACCGAAGGGGAGGACAAGCCGCTGAAATATCGGGACATGTTTGCAGCGGCAGACCTGATGCTGCTGAACAAGTCCGATCTGCTGGCGTATCTGGAGTTCGATGTCGGCGCCTGTATCGAAGCTGCCTTGCGCGTCAACCCGGGCATACGGATTCTAACCGTGTCGGCTCGCACCGGCGAGGGTCTGCCGGATTTCTACGCATGGATCGAGCAGGGCGTATCCGCGGCGGCAAACGTCGCGGCCCTGCGGTCATGAGGCATTTGCGGCGATGAGTCCGGCGGCGGCAGATAGCGGACGCCTGCGCATCCGTGTGAGAGGCGCGGTTCAGGGCGTCGGGTTTCGCCCGTTCGTACACCGCCTGGCGGCGCGTTATGGTCTGTCCGGCTTCGTCCTCAACGACGAAGACGGCGTACTGGCAGAGATCGAAGGCACGGCGCTGGATCTGTTCCTCGCGGCGCTGCGAACCGAAACCCCGCCGCTGGCGCATATCGACGGCATCGACGTGACACCCATGCCCCGCGACGGCACGCCGGGATTCTCGATCCGAGACAGTGCCGGTACACACCGCGGCCGGACACGGATCGTGCCCGATGCCGCGACCTGCCGATCCTGTCTGGAGGAGCTGTTCGATCCCGCCAGCCGCTTCCACCTCTATCCGTTCGTGACCTGCGTGGATTGCGGGCCGCGCTTCACCATCGCGCGCCGTCTGCCCTACGACCGTCCGAATACGTCGATGGAGACTTTCGGCCTTTGCGACGATTGCGCGGCCGACTACGCGGACCCCGCCAGCCGGCGCTTTCACGCCGAGACAATCGCCTGTCCGGTCTGCGGTCCGCGCCTGAGCCATTCGGTCGAGGAGATCGCGATCGCGCTTCGTCATGGCCAGATCGTCGCCCTGAAGGGCATCGGCGGCTTCCATCTTTTGTGCGACGCGACGAACCAGGGGGCGGTCGAAACGCTGCGCCGCCGCAAGCACCGTCCGGCAAAGCCCTTCGCGGTCATGGTGGCGAATGAGGCATCGGTTGACCATATCGCCGCGCCAAGCCTGGCCGAACGCGCCCTGATGCGCGGGGTTGCCTGCCCCATCGTGCTGATGCCGATACGGGCGGGATTGGCGCCATCGGTTGCGCCGGGACTGAACCGTGTCGGCGCGATGCTGCCCTCGGCCCCGGTGCATCATTTGCTGTTCCACGCCTTGGCGGGGCAGACCAACGATGCCGGATACGGGAATGAGCAGTGGCCCGCTGTTCTGGTCACGACCAGTGCGAACGCTGGCGGCGAGCCGACGATCGTCGCCGATGCAGAGGCGCTGCGCGATCTGGCCGGCATCGCCGACATGATCGTTACCCACGACCGCCCGATCCTGGTACGGGCTGACGATTCAGTCATGGGAGTGATTGATGGTGCGCCTGCCTATGTCCGGCGGTCGCGCGGCTTTGTCCCCGAACCGATCGATCTCGGCCGGGATGGCCCCTCGGTGCTGGCCGCCGGGGCACATCTCAAGTCCACGATCTGCGTCACGCGCGGGCGCGAGGCGTTCGTGTCGCAGCATGTCGGCGATCTGAACACGGCGGGCACGATCCGTTTCTACGCGGAGACCGCGCGGCGCATGATCTCGATGCTGGATGTAGCGCCGGAGCTTGCCGCCTGCGATCTGCACCCGGATTATCGCTCCACGCGTTTCGCTGAGGCGATGGATCTGCCGGTCCTGCGCGTTCAACATCACGCCGCGCATCTCGCCGCCGTCGCCGCCGAACATCGTCTGCGCGGACCGGTCATTGGGCTTGCTCTGGACGGGCATGGCTACGGCGATGACGGAGATGTCCGGGGCGGCGAACTGATGCTGGTGGACGGTGCGCGATGGCGCAGGCTCGGCCACCTTCTGCCACTCGCGCTGCCAGGAGGCGACCGGGCGGCACGGGAGCCGTGGCGTATGGGCGTGGCCGCGCTGATGGCGTTGGAGCGCGGCGGTGAAGCGGTTAGACGTTTTCCGGGGATCGCGCTCGCCGGACGGCTGGCCGCGGTGTCCGCCGCCAGCGGCCAATGGGCGGCGACAACCAGCATGGGGCGGCTGTTCGACGCCGCCGCCGCGCTGCTGGGTGTGTGCATGGAACAGAGCTACGAGGGCCAGGCGGCGATGGCGCTGGAGGCCCTGGCCGGCGTTCCAAGATGCGTGCCCGAGGGCTATCGTATCGTCGGCAACATCCTCGATTTCAGGCCCCTGCTGGCTGGCCTTCTGGAGCCTGGCCTCACGCCGGGCGAGGGGGCGGCGCTTTTTCACGGTACGCTGATCGCCGGTCTCGCGGATTGGGTTGGTCAGGCCGCCGAACGATCGGGCCGGACGGATGCGGTCCTGGGTGGCGGCTGCCTGATGAACCGTGTGCTGGCGGAAGGACTGGCCTCGGCATTGCGCGCGCGCGGCATCGTCCCCTGGCTGGCACGCGCCATGCCCGCCAATGACGGCGGCCTGTCATTCGGGCAGGCCGCGATGGCGCGGGCGCATCTCATGCACCGAAGCCACACCATGCCTGACGTCCAGGAGGTCATCCCATGTGCCTAGCCATCCCGATCCGCGTCGAAGCGCTTCTGCCCGACGATATGGCGCGCGTCACGCTCAGCGGCGTCTCGAAGATCGTTTCCATCGCTCTTTTGGAAAACGTCCAGATCGGCGACTACCTGCTTATCCATGTCGGCTATGCGCTCGCCAGGCTCGACCCCGGCGAGGCGGAGCGTACCCTCGCCATGATGCACGAGGCCGCCGTTCCCGGCCTGGCGGAAATGGAGGACTCCGAGCGGTGAAGCACATCGACGAATATCGCGACGGCAGGCTGGCGCGCGCCATTGCCGCCACCATCGCGGCCGAGGCCGGCCGTGGCCGCGATTACCGGTTCATGGAGTTTTGCGGCGGCCACACGCATGCCATCTCCCGCTACGGGATCGAGGACTTGCTGCCCTCGAACGTGCAGATGGTGCATGGACCGGGGTGTCCCGTCTGCGTGCTGCCGGTTGGGCGCATCGACGACGGGATCGCGCTCGCCATGCGGCCGGAGGTGACGCTATGCACCTATGCCGATCTGATGCGCGTACCTGCCAGCGCCGGCGCTGATCTGCTGAAGGCGAAGGCCGCGGGCGCGGACATCCGCATGGTCTATTCCACGCTGGACGCGATCCGCATCGCCGAGGCGGAACCCGGTCGTGAGGTCGTATTCTTCGCAATCGGCTTCGAGACGACCACGCCGCCGACCGCGGTCGCCATTCGGCTGGCGCGTAAGAAGCGGCTGACTAATTTCAGCGTGTTCTGCAACCACGTCCTCACCCCGCCGGCGATGCGGGGAATCCTGTGTTCGCCCGACTTCCGCACCGTGCGTGTCGATGGTTTCGTCGGGCCCGCGCATGTCAGCACGGTCATTGGGACCGCCCCTTATGTCGGCCTCGCCGCGGAATTTGCAAAACCTGTTGTCATTGCCGGCTTCGAACCGCTGGATGTGGTGCAGGCGGTCCTGATGCTGGTCCGCCAGGTCAACGAAGGGCGGCACGACGTGGAGAACCAGTATTTCCGTCTGGTCACCGCTGCGGGGAACCGGATCGCCCAGCGCGAGGTAGCTGACATTTTCGAATTGCGTCCGTCGTTCGAATGGCGCGGCCTGGGCGAACTGCCGTTGAGTGCATTGCGCCTTCGCGGCGCCTATGCCGATCTGGATGCCGAACGGCGATTTTCGATCGAAACCATTCCGGCCGCCGACAATCCGGCTTGCGAATGCGGGGACATTCTGCGCGGCATCAAGAAGCCGGCCGAATGCAAACTGTTCGGAACGTTGTGTTCCCCCGAGACGCCGATGGGATCCTGTATGGTGTCGCCCGAGGGCGCCTGTGCGGCGCACTGGACCTATGGCCGGTTTCGGGCCAATGGCCGAACCATCGCGGAAAGGGCAGTTGCTTGAACGCGCCAAGACTGCGCACGCGCAAGCTGGATATCCGGAACGGCCGGGTCGATCTTTCCCACGGAGCCGGCGGCCGGGCGATGGCCCAACTCGTGGACGAGATATTCCGCGAGGCATTCGACAATCCGTTGCTCGACCAAGGCAACGACCAGGCCGCGTTCGATGTACCGGCGGGCCGCATGGTGATGTCCACGGACGGCTATGTGATTTCGCCGCTGTTCTTTCCCGGCGGGGATATCGGATCGCTCGCCGTGCATGGCACGATAAACGACATAGCGATGGCCGGCGCACGCCCCCTGCATCTTGCGGCGAGCTATATTATCGAGGAAAGCTTTCCACTCGCGGACCTTCAGCGGATCGCGCTCAGCATGGGACGTGCGGCGCGCGACGCCGGGGTGGCGATCGTGACCGGCGATACCAAAGTGGTCGAGCGCGGCAAAGGCGACGGCGTCTTCATCGCGACGACGGGGATCGGCGTTGTTCCGGCGGGTCTCCACCTTTCGGGCGATCGCGCCCGCCCCGGCGACCGCGTGATCGTCTCCGGCTGCATGGGCGATCACGGCGTCGCGGTCATGTCAACCAGGAGCAATCTTGGGTTCGAGACGAAAATCCTGTCCGACAGTGCGGCACTGCACGGGCTGGTTGCCGAAATGGTGTTCGTGGCGGGGGCGTCGCTTCGTCTTCTGCGCGACCCGACGCGCGGCGGCCTGGCGACGACCCTCAATGAGATTGCCCGGCAGTCGGGCGTCGGATTCCGGATCGAGGAAAGCGCGATCCCGGTGCGGGCTGAGGTTGCGGCCGCCTGCGAGCTTCTGGGATTGGATCCGCTTTATGTCGCTAACGAGGGCAAGCTGGTCGCCGTCGTCGCTCCAGCCGGCGCGGAGGCCCTGCTTGCCGTCATGCGCACGCACCCGCTCGGCCGGGATGCGGCGATCATCGGCGAAGCGATCATGGACGAACAGCGCTTTGTGCAGATGACAACATCGTTTGGCGGCGGCCGGGTCGTGGATTGGCTGATGGGGGAGCAACTGCCCCGGATCTGCTGACTACCGGGGCTGGGATGCGGACGCTGGCCCAAACCCGGTTCGGCCGCCAGGTTTCATGCCCGGCACCGATGCCAGCCAGCGCCAGGCTGACTAAATTGCTTATTCTGGCACTGCGCCCTCCAGAAAGCGCTCGCGAGGGCAGGCAGCTTTTGAAAGGACGTGTGTTCCATACTGTCCAAGAATATTTCGGCTCGGCGGATCTTCCGATGGCTTTGTCGGTTTCATACCGATCCGAATCCGGTCGCCGCTAAGATATTCGAGGGATCCCGCTCCCTCATTTTCCCAGTTATCCATGAAATTAAATTCAAACTTCCCGGATGACCGATCTTCCAGCGATACCGGTTTGATAATGAGCCACCGATCGACGGCGGTCATAACATTCCAAATAAAAACATATTGATGCCCATGAACCGTGAAGATATCGACGCACATCAGAAAATCGCCGAAGTCCCTGTTTTCGTGTCCGTCGTATGCGCTGATCGGCTGGTTAAAGAAATACTGAACGGTGACCGGTCGCCTGTCGGGGGCGAGGTTTTGCAGGTCCGCCGCGGCTGGAGGTTCGGAGGCTGCCGGGGTTGATATCATAGGGCCGGCGGCCAGCGCGGCAGCAAAGATCGAGACGATGGAAAGTCGTGTATTTTTCATCGGTTCGCATTGAAAATTCATGGCGATGCAGAACATTTAACAGGCTGCTGAGAAAGCCCCTTCAAGACCGAAAATCCTGTGGCTGGACGTCGAATTTCGATCTCCAGGGCCAGAAACACGCATTCTCGTGGTGTCGGAAAGCCCGGCGAACCAGCGAACAGAAGGTTGTAGTTCAGTGGCTCCATCAACTGCCGCTTGGAGCGAACCGTGTAGAAGGCTTGCAGCAGCCTGATAAGGGCGTGAAACAGACGGAAGCGAGGCCCGGCGAGTGGAGCTTCATCTTCGGGGCGGGCGGTATTGGGCACCCGGGGATTTAGTATGCCAAGGCCGCGGGCCTGCGGGTGTTGGCGGGCGATACCGGCGATGGCAAGCTGGAGCATGCAACGCTGCCGGGCGACGTTCCGTTTGCCGCGCAGGGCAAGGTGCGGGCCGATATCGGGTTGCAGCCGTAATCGGCGATCAACGATGTATTGACCCGGCTGGCGCACGGCAAGGTGCCATCGCGCGTGGTGCTTGACTTTCCAGGCAAGTAACTGATGGAGAGAGTGCTTCGCCAATGCCAACGCATCGCTATGTCGCGACCGCGCCCCCAGCCTATGCCGAGGCCGCCACGATGCGGGCGAGAGCCTCATCCCGTCCCAGCGCGGCCAGTGTGGCGTCGATGCCGGGGCTGACGGTGCTGCCGGTCAGGGCCGCCCGCAATGGTTGGGCGACCTGACCCAGCTTCAGGCCGCCGCGTTCGGCGAAGTTCCGCAGCGCGGCGTCGATGCCGGCGACGGAGAAGTCTGTCGCGGCGAGAGCCGTGCCGACCTCACGCAGCATCAGTCTGGCTTCGGCGGTCAGGGCTGCCGCGGCTTTCGGTTCCATCGGCAGCGGCACCACGCGGGCCAGGAAAGCGGCTGAGTTCGCCAGATCGACCAGCGTCTTCGCCCTTTCCTTCAGCGCCGGCATCAGGGACCGCACGCGAACGGCGGTGTGGGCACCAACCGACAGATTGGGCTGATGCGCCAGCCTTGCCAGCACCTCTCGCGTCAGCGTGTCGTCGTCGGCCTGACGGAGATAGACGCCATTCAGGTTGGTCAGCTTGTTGTAGTCCATCCTGGCGGCGCCGCGGTTGACGTCGATGATGTCGAACAGGCGGATGGCTTCCTCGCGTCCGACAATCTCCAGATCGCCGTGCGACCAGCCCAGGCGCATCAGGTAGTTGCACAGCGCGTCGGGCAGGAAGCCCTGCTCCTTGAACTCCAGCGCGAACTGCGCGCCGTGGCGCTTGGACAGTTTCTTGCCGTCCTCGCCATGGATCAGCGGGATATGGGCGAAGCGGGGCAATTCCCACCCCATCGCGCGATACACCTGGATCTGGCGGAACGTGTTGGTCAGGTGATCGTCGCCGCGGATCACATGGGTGATCGCCATGTCGTGATCGTCCACCACCACCGAGTGGTTGTACATCGGCGAACCGTCCGACCGCAGGATAATCATGTCATCCAGTTCGGCGTTGGCGACCCGGACGGTGCCCTGGACCAGGTCCTCCAGCACCGTTTCGCCGTCGCGGTCGCTTTTCAGCCGGATGACGGGGGTGATTCCGGCTGGCGCTTCCGAAGGGTCGCGGTCGCGCCAGCGGCCGTCGTAGCGCCAAACGCGCTTTTCCTCGGTGGCCTTGGCCCGTTCGGCGGCGAGTTCGGCAGGGGTGCAGTAGCAGTTGTATGCCTTGCCCTCGGCCAGCAGTTGGCGGGCGATCTCGGCATGGCGGTCCAGCCTTTGGGACTGGAAGACGGCGGGTTCGTCGCGGTGCAGGCCCAGCCAGTCCAGGCTGTCGATGATGCCTTGGGTGGCTTCGTCGGTGCTGCGTTCGCGGTCGGTATCCTCGATCCGCAGCAGGAATGCGCCGCCGCAATGGCGGCTGTAGAGATAGTTGAACAAAGCGGTGCGGACGCCCCCGATATGGAGCGGGCCGGTGGGGCTGGGTGCGAAGCGGGTACGGACGGTCATGGGCGGGGTCTAGCACGCCCGTTCATACTTTGTAGAGGATTGGCGGGCTAATCTGCCCCGCATGAGATGGTTGGCTGCATGGGATTCCTGGCTGGACACGGAGCGGGAGCGCCTGGCGGTTTGGCTGCCGGTGTTCATGGGGGCCGGCGTGCTGACCTACTACGCGCTGCGCTTTGAACCGGCGGGTTGGGAGGGCGCGGTGGTCGCGGTGCCGGCGATCGTGCTGGCGGTGGCGTTGCCCGGGTTGCGCTGGCTGATGGCTCCGGTGGCGGCGTTGGCGCTCGGCTTTGCCTCCGCCCAGTTCGCCACTGCCCGCGCGCAGCCGATTCTGACCGATCTGCCAACGCATGCGAGCGTCGTCACCGGGACCATCCGAGCGGTGGAGGCGTTGCCGGAGGGGCGTCGGGTGGTGGTGGAGCCGGCTGCGGTCGATGACGTGGCGTTGCCCCGGGCGGTACGGTTGCGGTTGCGGAACACCGATGTGCAGGACCTGGCGGCCGGGGATACGATCCGGGTCCGCGCGTTGGTGCGCCCGCCGGCGATGCCGTCTTATCCGGGCGCCCGGGACCCGCAGCGCGATGCGTACTATTCCGGGCTGGGGGCGTCCGGTTATGCGCTGGGGGCTGCGGAGAGGATCGGCCGTGGGGTCCCGTCGGGGCCGATGCGGTTTGTTCAGTGGCTGCGGGAGACGATCGCTGCCCGGGTGACAGCGGTCATTCCCGGGGCGGCCGGGGCGGTGTCCGTGACCTTGCTGACGGGGGCGTCGATGGCGATCCCGGAGGCGGATCATGCGGCGTTTCGAGACTCGGGACTGGCGCATCTGCTGGCGGTGGCGGGATTGCATATCGGCATCGTCATGGGTTTCGCGCTGGCGGTGGCTCGGTTCGGGTTCGCACTGAGCGAGCGTGCCAGCCTGTTCTGGCCGACGAAGAAGCTGTCGGCGCTGTGCGCTTTGGTTGCGGGCGGGGCGTATATGGTGCTGACCGGGATGCACGTCCCGATCATCCGCAGCTTCGTCATGGCGTGCCTGTTCACCGTTGCGGTGCTGGCCGACCGGCGGCCGCTGTCGGTGCGCGGGCTGGCCCTGGCGGGGACGGTGCTGATGCTGGCGGCGCCGCAGGACGTGCCGGATGTGTCGTTTCAAATGAGCTTCTCCGCCGTGCTGGCGCTGATCGCGGGGTATGAGGCGCTGCGGCCATGGCTGCGCCGGATGCACGGCAAAAGCTGGTGGCGGCGTTTCGTGTCGCATGTGGTTGCGCTGGCGCTGACGAGCACGCTGGCGGGGACGGCGTCGGCGCCTTTCGGGGCGTATCATTTCGGGCATGTGCAGGTGTATTTCGTGCTGGCGAACATGGTCGCCGTGCCGCTGACCGCGCTGTGGGTTATGCCGGCCGGGCTGATCGCGCTGTTCCTGATGCCGCTGCACCTGGAGGCCTTGGCCCTGGTGCCGATGGGCTGGGGTGCCGAGGCGGTGGTCCAGGTTGCCCGGGTCAGCGCGGCGCTGCCGGACGCTACGTTCCAGGTGCCGCATATTCCGGTGTGGGGGCTGTGCGTCTTCTCGTTCGGCCTGGCGTGGCTGGGGCTGTGGCGCACGCGGCGGCGGCTGGCGGGGGTGGCGATCATGGTGGCGGGGCTGGCCTCCCCTTTGGCGGACCGGCCGCCGGATCTTCTGGTGTCCAACGATGGGCGGCTGATCGCGGTGCGCGAGGGGCAAAAGGCGTTCCTGCAGCAGACACAGGGTGGATCGAGGTTCGTGCGCGATGCCTGGGCGCAATACTGGGCAGTTGGGTCGTTTCGGGCGATGCCGGCGGCGGATGCGCCGGACGTGGATGGGATGCGGTGTCAGCAAACCGAATGCCTGCTGCGCCCCTATCCCGACCGGCCGGGCGCAATACTGGCGCTCGGGACGAGCCATTCGGCGTTCTGTGACCAGGTTTCAGTCATTGTCGCGGCGGAACCCGCGCGCGGGTTGTGCCCCCGGCCTTGGCCCCGATTGGTGGATCGGTTCACCGTGTGGCGGGACGGCAGCGCGGCGATCTGGCTGGACCGGGACGGCGCCAAGGTGGTGACGGATCGGGCGGAGCGGGGTGACCGGCCGTGGGTGCCTCCGCCACCGAAGCCGCGCAAGGCGCCGGTGCCGACGTTACCGCTGGCGGAGATCGACCGGGCGGCCGGTCGTTGACATGCGGTGCTGGCCGATCCTTCGCGGCCCACGAAACCGCTGTTCCGGTGGCGGCTGTCCTCGATGGTGAGGCGCTTGGAGCAGCCATCCGCGAGGCCCGGACCCTCGTGCCCGGCTATACCGATCAGGGCTTCCGCGCCAAGACCAAGGCAGCCGGATGTGTGGGCTATATGGTCTCGTTCCCGGGTAAGCGGGCGGTCTATTTCGGCCGCTCCGTTGCTACTCACGCTGAATATTTCCCGGGATCGCGGTGATCGCTATCGCCGTCCCGCGCGTCGTGATCCTGAAGTCGAAGTCCGGCCGAACGGCATGAAAGTGCGAATACTGTGATCCGTGGTAGTAAATCCGAATCTGAATCAAGCAGTGTAAGCGATCGTCGGTACAACCACCCCACAAAAAGAGGGCGGACCTTGCGGCCCGCCCCCCTTGGTAGCATCGACTGATCGGATGGATTAGAAATCCATTCCGCCCATGCCGCCCATGCCGCCCATGTCGCCGCCCGGCATCGGGGCCGCCTTCTTCTCCGGACGCTCAGCCACCATCGCCTCGGTGGTGATCAGCAGGCCGGAAACGGAGGCCGCATCCTGCAGCGCCGTGCGGACAACCTTCGTCGGGTCGATGATGCCGGCCTTCACCAGGTCCTTGAACGCACCGGTCTGGGCGTCAAAGCCGTAGCTGTACTCCTCGTTTTCCAGCGTCTTGCCGGCGATCACCGCGCCGTCTTCGCCGGCGTTCTCGGAGATCTGGCGCAGCGGGGTCTGAACCGCCTTGCGGACGATCTCGATACCGAAGCGCTGGTCGTCGTTGTCGGCCTTCAGCTTGGACAGGATCAGGGAGGCGCGGGCCAGGGCGACGCCGCCGCCCGGAACGATGCCTTCCTCGACCGCCGCGCGGGTGGCGTGCAGGGCGTCGTCAACGCGATCCTTGCGCTCTTTCACTTCTACTTCGGTGCTGCCACCGACGCGGATGACGGCAACGCCGCCGGCCAGCTTGGCCAGACGTTCTTGCAGCTTCTCGCGGTCGTAATCCGAGGTGGTTTCCTCGATCTGCGCGCGGATCTGGCTGCAACGGCCCTGGATGTCGTTCTTCTTGCCAGCGCCTTCGACGATCGTGGTGTTTTCCTTCTCGATCAGGATCTTCTTGGCCTTGCCGAGGTCCGCGAGCTTCACGTTCTCCAGCTTGATGCCAAGGTCTTCGC
>JAKBCJ010000569.1 GCA_021807975.1 Pseudomonadota bacterium
CCTGCATCCTCTCGCGCGCCGGGCGGGGTATCGGGACTAAGGCGGTAAAAGTCAAGGATGGCCGGTGCGTCGATTGGGCCGATCGGGTGAAGATTTTGGGCGTCGGATGGGGTGCTGGGGCGCATATTATGTCGGCTGGATGGCTGGGTCGCCGTTTCGACCGTCTAACAGGTGTCCCGTTAGGCGCTCAATGGGATTTTATACTGCTTTTGGAATATTGCACCGTACGGGTCGCTGGCGATGATAGCAGCGATCGAAAGTGTCGCGCCTCCATCCCGGGCGTTACCCGACCAGGGCGCCCAAATTTTCAGCGGATTGGTTGGCACCGGCTGCGGACAGACAAACATATCGATCATTATATATATATTTTAGGAAATTAGTCAATATATTCCGGTCGCTGGAGCAAGCACAACAGCGAAGCGCCGGCCAATCCCGGGGCTGTTACATTTCAGGCGCTGACTCGACGACCGTTGGCGAGGGATTGACCAAAGCGAGTCTTTTTGCCGCCGAAAAGCCGATCACCGAACAACCAGTCATCCGATTTCGCGCCTCGGTCACATCTGGAGCACCGATCCGCGTTCATCGGCGGCAAAAAACCTGCTTCGGCAAAACCACCGAACATCGGGCCCAATGAAAATGGGATTGCCCCGGGCCGATACCGCTCCGGGGTAACCGGTCATCTGGCATCGATGTAGTCTTCCGGACCGCTGGCGGCGGTGCCGCGGGGGAATGGCGGTTCCAGGTGGTGGCGTTCCAAGACATGCTTGTTGACCAAAACAGTCTGCACAACGCGTTCGGAAACGTGGAAATGCCGCGCCGCGGCGGAAATGTCGCCTTCGCCCGGCCGTTCTGTTCCAACATAGGCGATGAGGTCGTCATAGGGACACAGAAGGCTCTGGGCAAAAGCGCGTTGGAATTTCTGGCGAGCGGTTTTGGAAGCGGCAATCGGGCCCATCGTGTCGTCTCTTGCCCAGATCGCATCCCCAAGCGCCCTGACGGCCTCGAACCGCCGATCTTGTGCCCGCCAGGACCGCATAGCGATATGACTGGCTGTTTGCCCTGGATCGGTAAGCCTCAGTCCATAGGGCAACATGGAATTCGAGGGTGGGATCCTGGCACGAAAAGCATCGCCGGCAGTGCCGAGCAGATCGGTCAGAACGCTGTTTCGAAGCGGCCCCCTTGTCTGCCCGAGCGCTTCCCGCAACGTTTGGGCGGATTGTTCGGCCAGCTTCCAGGGAGGCATTCGGTCAGGGCGTTGTTGACCGGTCAGGGTATCGATCGATACCGGCGTTGAAGGTTCCCCGTTGTCGAACGGGCTGAATACAACCGGGGCCGGATGAGTCGCGCGAACAATATCCTCGTCGTCGTATGCCTTCAGCGCGGCACCGAAGTCGCAGACGAAACGAGAAGCGCGGGCGGCCTCGATCTCCCGTTCCAACGTATCCGCGGATTCGACACCCGGCATCGCCGTTGCGGCCTCGTCCACCCCGGCTTGCCCGTAGCGCTTTGCCAAGTTGGTCAGGGATTCGATGGTTCGTTCGGGCGCATCGTCGGGATCGAAGCCAAGGCGCGCTTCCATCCGGCGCCATGCGGCGATTTCAGTATCGGTTCGTTCGGCTTCCAGAATGTGGACCTGCTCTCTCAGCGCCGTCCGTTCGGTCCCGTCCGGGGTATAGGCGTCGATGGAATTTCGCAGAAATGTGTCGCACACATCCTCGAAGTCGGCCGCTTCGACAAACGCGAGGTCGCTGGAAAGATATCGCACGGGTCCGACAACGCCGGGCGGATCGCCATGGGAAAGCAGGCCGACTCGCTCATCCTCCCCCCATATGGCCAATCTCGGCCAGGCATATCCGCCGCCGGCCGAGGACAAGTCGTGGGCCAGTCTCCAATCCGGTGCGATTCCGGCAGCGGGCATACATTCCCATCGAAGGCGCCACCAATTATCTGTCAGCCAGAATGCGAGTTGCGTCGGCGGAGCGATCAGATAATCGCTGGGACTGCTGTCGCGGGCGCGAAATAAGCGGGTGAACGCGGTGCCGCCGCAGCGGATGGCGATCTCCCAGCCGCCTTGGCTGTCTGTTCGGGACGATTGCCGGACGTCGATCGAAAACGTCATTTTCAACTGATTCCATACAATGCCCGGCAGTTCCAGGCGGCCCGCCGGTCGGCCTCGGTGCCCTGCGCTTCCGGCCAGGCGGCGAAGCGTTTCAAAACCTGTTCGGCAATCGCTTCCGAGGGTCGAACAGGGTAGCCGTGATACTCGGCTTGACCGCTGTTTGTCATTCGAATCTCGAATATCCAGCCGTGGTCGGACACAGTCCACAGAATGGTCGGGATGCCTTGCCTCTCGACACGGCCGATCAGACCCGCGGCTATGCCGCGAACCATCAGGCCAGGAACCTTGGCGATATCCCGAGGTTCGAAGCCGGCATGTTCGTCGCACAGGGTTTCGTCGCCGTATGGGCCGGAGTAGGGCGGCAGGCCGAAGCGCGCCGGGGATGCCTTGTGTTTCGAGATCCCCACGTACGACGCGCGAGCCGCCAACCCGGCAAGGACAAAGCGGTCGGGTGTTGGATGCAACCGGCGCTTGTCATTGTCCGAACGCCGGGCGGGCAGATCGACGCGCCTCGGCGGCCGCATGGGTCGAGATTCCTTCGCCTACCCGGCCGCCACCGAACCGCCCAATCCCGGGGACGCCATATATTCGGCCGCCTTCGCCGCGTCGAAGCCCAGCACGTCGCGCAGGATTTCGCTGGTATGCTCACCTAGCAGCGGGGAGCGCGTCACCTCCGACGGGCTGTCCGACAGCTTGATCGGATTGCCGACCGACAGATATTTTCCGCGGGTTGGGTGATCGACCTCCACCACCGTGCCGGTGGCGCGCAATGACTGCTCCTCGGCGATTTCCTTCATCGACAGGATCGGGCCGCAGGGGATGTCGTATTTGTTCAGGATGTCCATCGCCTCGAATTTGGTCT
>JAKBCJ010000570.1 GCA_021807975.1 Pseudomonadota bacterium
GGGACGGACTTGCCGAAACCATCTCGCCGGAAAGATACTGATGCATGGACACGCTCTGCTCAAGCCCCCCGGACCCGGATGTCGCGGCATCGGTCGGCGTTTTGGTTTATGACGCCGGGATGGAGCCGCATGCGGTTCTGACCGATGCGGCCAATCTGCTGCGCGCGCGCGGCATATCCGTTGGCGGATTGCTGCAACGCCGCGGGGATCGGATGGCCAGTGGCAAGTGCGGCATGTGGCTGGACGACATCGCGACCGGTGCGACGATCCGCCTGGACGAACCCCGCGGTGCCGGGGCCGGAGCGTGCATGCTGGACACCGATGCGCTCGCCAGGGCAGCATGGTTGTTGCGGTATCATATCGACGCAGGAATATCCGTTATTATCGTGAACCGTTTCGGCGGCATGGAAGCCGACGGCGCCGGGCTGCGGGCCGAAATTGCCGAGGCGATCTGCGCCGGTGCCGTGGTGCTGATCCCGGTGCGGGCCGACCGGCTGGCCGCCCTGGAAGCATTTTTGGGATGCGCGGCGACCCTGCTGCCGCAGACCGCGAGCGGCATCGCCGGCTGGGCGGAGCGCGCCGCGCGTCAGTGGACGGTTCCCTTGGGGGTACTGCCGCCATAGGTCGCGATCGTTGCCATTCCGGCCTTCCGGGGAGGGTCATGCTTCAGGCATCCAATGGATAGACCCTGGCCTCCGCCAGCGCAGGCGCGTCCCGTGAACGCAACGCCGCTAGCAGCGAAGCGACCCCGGCGGAGCGCAGCGGCAAATACCGTTTGTCCGCCTTGCGGCAAAGCGCCTTGATGTTCCTGGCCGCGTCGTGGCTGATGCAATCCACCGGAAACACCGCCACATCGCAGCGGCTCGTCAAACCCGCAAGCAATGTCGGATGATTTTCGATCCCGCCGTCATGGTGCAGCAGGGTTCCGCCCAATGATTCGACCGTCGCCCGGATATGCGCGATCTGGCCGGGGCGTCCGCCGACATAAAGAATACTGATCCCGTCGAGACGCATCGGCGATGCGGTGTCCGGTTCGGCCGCGTCTTCGGTCGCCCCGAGTTCCTCGCGAAGCGCGTCGCGGGCCGCTTCGGCGGCGATCCGTCGGGACCGTTCCGAATCGCGTTCCTTGGCGGTCAGGGCCAACCGTTCCTCGGCGGCGGCGCGGCGACGGATTTCAGCCGCTAGCCGGCGTTCGCGATCGGCGATCAACCCGAATAAGGCCGACCCGTCCGGCGCCCGGCTTTCGCATGTTTGGGTAACGATACGTTCCGCCAGTGCCTGCCGCAGTGCCTCGATCTGCCGGTCGCGGGTGACGATTGCCTCATGCAGCGCCTGCTGCTGGCGTTCGATCTTCGCCTCCAGCGCCGCCTTCTCATTTTCCAGCGCACACAGGCGCTTGAGATCCGCCCGGTTCGCCGATCCGACCATGTGCGACAGCATATGCACGTCGCCGAACGCCTCCCGGACGATGGCTGGGCTGGTCAACGGATGGGTTAGCGTGGCCCAGTAGGCGGAGGGAATTTCGCCCCGGCGCACCGCGTCGCGCCACATCGCCAGCAGGGCGGCATCGGTATCGGCTTTGGCGAACTGGCTGACGGTCAGCTTGTGGCGCTGATCCAGTGCCTTGTGCAGCATCCGTCCGGCTTCATCTTGCCGAGCGGCGAGACCGACGGCGACCTTATGAAGTTCGTGGTCTGAGCAGTCGGCGGTGGGCACGCCGGCCTTGCGCAGGACGTGGCGCAGTTCCGCCGTGGACAGGCATGTGCCAACGATCGAGCAATGCAGGTTGGCGCCGAATTCCCAGATTTTCGTGCGGCGGGGCGCGGCCTCGCGCCTAATCAGCGCGGGCGGGATTGTGCGAAAATCGAACATCCGGGCCGGCGTGGAGGCCCCCTGCACCCTGGCAATCACGATCGGCGGGCTGGCTGCATTCATCTCCGCTTGTCCCGGTTGGTTATATCGGCCGGCACTGGCCGGGTCAGTATCGCTATATCCAGTTAAGCATAGCGATACTGACCGAAGCAACCGCGTACGGCAAGCGCCATCCGTCGAAGGGGCGCCCAACTCACCCCTGGACGGCGGGCGGCCGCGGGTGGCACCCTGTAGCCATGACAGACGACAGCGATCTTCGCCCGGGGGAAGTGGCGGTCCCGCTTCCGCCGGACACCGATGCCGGGGTGTATTTCATCGGCACCATCCACACGCCCTGGCACAGCCGCGCCGAATGCCCGAAACGCGGCACACCGGATGGGCCGATCTGCACCATCGTGATCGATGAACGCTGGCGGCAGGCCCTGACCGGCATCGGCGATCATCCGAAAATCCAAGTCCTCTATTGGATGCATCAAGCTCGGCGCGATCTTGTCGTGCAACGACCCATTCGTACCGGAAAAGCCGCCGGCACCTTCGCGCTGCGGTCGCCCGTCCGACCGAACCCCATCGCGTCGTCCGTGGTCGATCTGGTCAGTGTTCAGGACGGGATATTGCAAGTCCGGGGCTTGGATTGTCTCGACGGAACCCCATTGATCGATTTGAAGCCGGATCGTCGTCCGGCGTAGCCGAAGCGTCGCCGATTGGACTCCCCGGACCCGATACGCTATATCCAAATGGAAATAGCGCATCGCGCTGATGTCGGTGAGGAGATCCAATCGATGAATGTCATGACACAGGTCCATCCGTTCCTGGATGGCAAGACCAAACGCATGTTTATCGGCGGCAAATGGCTGGAAGCGGCCTCGGGCAAAACCTTTGACACGCATAACCCGGCAACCGGCGAACTGCTGGCCAAAGTCGCGGAGGGCGATTCGGAAGACATTGATCGCGCGGTTGCCGCGGCGCGTGAGGCATTCAATGGCCCGTGGAGCAAATTCAAACCGGCGCAACGCCAGCATCTGTTGCTGAAGCTCGCGGACCTTGTGGAACAGCACATCGACGAACTCGCCGCGCTGGATACGCTGGATATGGGCGC
>JAKBCJ010000571.1 GCA_021807975.1 Pseudomonadota bacterium
CGGTGTCGGCCAGTGTCGCGGGCAGTTGTGTGCCGGTGTCGCGCGGAACGCTGGAGGTTTAGGGGCTCCAGCGTCGAACGCGCGTCCGGGTTGACCGGCTTGGTGTTCCGCTGCGTCTCGGTGCCCCGCGAGATTAACCCCCGCGGCTCCCCGCGAGACTACCCCCCGCGCTCCCCGCGAGACAGCGCCCGGGGACGCGGCCGATTCGGATTCATCCGGCGCTCTTACGGTCAGTCCTGCCCTATGCGGCCATGGGCGGGCGCCGCGTCCGGGTTCCCAGTGCCCGCTCCAGCGCATCGCCGACCTTCAAAACCAAGGCATCGTCGAACGGCCGGCCGCCGATCTGCAACGCCAGCGGCAAACCGGTCTGGCTGAACCCGTTGCAAATCGACAACGCCGGCCCCCCGGTCACATTGAATGCCCGGTTGAAGAACGGCTGGAATCCCGACGCCATGGAATCCTCACCGATCGGGCGGGCGGGACACCGGGCGGTCGGGAAGATAACGACATCGACGGATTTCATGGTTTCGGCGAGTTCGGCGACCAGCCGGGACCGTTCCCGCTGAGCATTGATATAGTCCGCGGCCAGTACGAACGCGCCTGCCATCAATCGATGGCGTCCGAACGCGCCGTACAACTCCGGCGAGGCGCGCAGCCAGTGCTGATGGATCGCATAAGCCTCGGTTCGGGAGATCAGGCTGCCGCAGTCGGCGTAGGTGCCGAACGGTGACACGGTCACGTCGCCGACGATCGCGCCCATGTCGCGCAGCACCGCGACACTGGTTTCCAGCGCGGCAACCGTTTCGGGATCGGTCAGCAGGTCCTGCTCGAAGAAATGCCGGATCACGCCGACACGCAGACCCTTCAGGCCCCGGCCGAAACCGGCGGTGAAATCCACGGCCGCAACCGACGCGCTGCCCGGGTCCATCGGGTCGTGGCGGGCCAGCACCTTCATCATCAAAGCGCAGTCCTCGCTGGTCCAGCACATCGGCCCGGCATGGTCGAACGAGAACGACAGCGGCAGCATTCCGCGCCGGCTGACGTATCCATAGGTTGGCTTGTGCCCGGCGATGCCGCACCACGCAGCGGGGGCGCGGATAGACCCGCCGGTGTCGCTGCCCATCGCCCCCATGCACAATCCCGCAGCCACGGCGGCGCCCGATCCCGAGGAGGAGCCGGACGGGTCCAGCGACACGTCCCAGGGATTACGGGCCGGCGGCCACGGCAGGTCGAACGACGATCCGCCGATGGCGAATTCCCAGGTTGCCAGCTTGCCCGTTATCACGGCACCTGCTTCGCGCAACAGGGTTACGGTGAAGGCATCCTCGGTTGGGATGTGATCGTGCAGCAGGGCGGAGTGGCCGGTCGTACGGATGCCGGCGGTATTGTAAATGTCCTTCAATCCGATCGGAATACCGTGCAGCGGACCTTTCCAGCGGCCCGCCGCGATCTCGGCTTCTGCCCGTTTCGCGTCCTCGCGTGCCTGTTCTTCCAGCACCAGCAAATGGCTGTTCAGCATGCCGTCCAGCCGCTTTACCCGCGCGAGATAGGCATCTGTCAATTCAACCGGGGATAGAGCGCGGGCTTTGATCCGTGCCGATGCCTCCGCGATCGTCAGAAAATGCAACTCGGTCATCGAATGGCTTCCGATTGGCGAACGTCTGCCATCGGCTAAGCAAGACCGATACCAACCAAGGCTACTCCATGACCCAGCCGCGATCCCTTAGCAAAACCGGCGTTTTCGACAGGGCGTTACGGTCGGCTTCGGGCATTGCCAGCCATAGTTGCAGCCGTTCCAGGACAAGCCGTGTCGGCAGTGCGAGTTGCAGCGCCAGCGCCTCGGCCATGCCATAAAAGCGCAGACTGTGCAGTTCCCCGTCTCCGCCCAGTTCGCCGCTGACATGGCGTTCTTCCACCACCAGGAAGCGGGCGTTGAAACGGATCGGCAGCCCCGGCGGAGTGACTGCCCGGGCGAGGTAATGCAGTCCATCCAAACGCGGCGGTGTGCCAAGGGACAAGCCGGTTTCCTCCTGCAATTCCCTTGCGGCCGCCGCGGCCAGCGCCCGGGCCAGCGTGTCGTTGGCCTTTTTGCGCAGCGCGCGTTCGGTTGCCTCGGACAACGCGGCAGCGACTGGTGCGGTGAGGTCGGCGCGATCGACCCGGCCGCCGGGAAACACCAGCCGGTTGGGCATGAAGCGGTGTTTTGCCCCGCGCATGCCCATCAGCATGTGCGGTTCCTCGTCCACCATCCGCAGCACGATCAGGCTGGCAGCGTGCCTGGCGCGAACCGTTGGCCGCTTGCCAGCCACCAAGGAATCGTCAGGCAAGATCGAAACCTTTCGTTTTCAGGTAGGCGCCGAACCCGAAACGCTCCGGCACCGACAACTGACGCGCCACATTCTCGCTCCATCCCACGCCGTCGCGGGTTGGATAGATGTCTTTGTTCTTCAGGCTGCCGGCGGCGACCGGGTCGCGGGCATCGCGCCGGTGGTCATAGGCGGCGATTTCCGGCTCCAGCGTGCTGTCGTCGTAGCGTTCGCGATGCACCACGACGCGGGGCGGCAGGCGCATCGACACCGGGCGGCGGAACACCGGCCAGCCGACGGTCAGCCCCGCCACCGGATACACCCCGTTCGGCAGACCCAGCAGCGGTGACACACGCTCGATATGGCTGCGGACGTAGCTGATGGGGCACGTGCCCAGGCCCACCGCATCGGCGGCGGTCATGAACTGTGCCATCGCCAGCGAGCAATCGACGGCGGTGTTCAGGAACGTATCCATGTTGTTGTTGGCATGCGGCATGTCGTGCATGGCGCACAGGCGCTGGCCGCGCCGCATGTCGCCGCACCACACAAGGAACACCGGCGCCGTCGCGATCCAGTCCATAGTGCCGATCCAGTCGGCGATCTGTTTGATGCGCGGTTTGTCGCGCATCACCACGACGGAAAACTGTTGCAGGTCCGA
>JAKBCJ010000095.1 GCA_021807975.1 Pseudomonadota bacterium
TATAGTTGGTCGGCGAGAAACTATCCTTCGCGTAGTACCGGAACATGGTGGAAGGATCGACCGAACTCAGGCTGACGTTGATCCCCTGAACGCCGTGCGACTGGGCCGCCCCGGGATCGCTGCGAATGGCAACCAGCATCGTGCCCCATTCCACGACATCGAAATCGACCTCTATCCCGACCGCCGCGAAATTCTGTTGCAGGAACTCATTCATCGGAATCGGCAGCATCTGGCCGGACCCGGAGGTGGAGATCATGATCTTCGCCTTTGCCGGCTTATCGGGACCGTAACCTGCCTCTTTCAGCAGCGCCCTGGCCTTTGCGGGGTCGTAGCCGTACTGCTGTGTCGGATGCCCGAACAGCTTGTGGCCAGGCGGATACAGCCCCACCGCCGGCTTCGCGGTCCCATTCAGCAGCGCGCAAAGCCCCGTTCGGTCGATCGCATAATTGACGGCCTGGCGCACCCGCACATCGCTGAACGCCGATCCCGGTTCGGTGTTCAGAACATAGGGCCAGGTGTGCGGATACGGCCAAAGCGTGACGTTGAAACCCGCCTGCTTCAGCGAGGGAATGGAATCCGGCGCCGGCACCTCGATCCAATCCACCTGGCCGGAGCGCAGCGCCGCGATCCGCGTGGTGGCTTCCGCCATTGGGCTGACGATCAGCTTTTCCAGCTTTGGGATACGCTCCTTGTCCCAGTAGTCCTCATTGCGCACCATCTCAATATACTGGCCGGGGACCACCCGCGTGATCTTGAACGGTCCGGTGCCGGACGGCCTTTTGCCGAACGCCGCCCAGGTCTTCCCCACGGCGTCGAACTGTGCCGGACTGACCATCAGCACGCGGGTCAGCAGATACGGCAGGAAGCTGAACGGGTACTTGGTCGTCACCGCGACGGTGGTGTCATCGGCCTTTTCATAGGTATCGACCATCGACACGGCCGCTTTGACGATCGGCGCGGCGGGCGCGTCGTAATGCGGGGATTTGTCATCGTAGATCCGTTGCAGGTTCCAGATCACCGCATCGGCGTTGAAGTCCGATCCGTCGTGGAATTTCACCCCCTGGCGCACGGTGAACAGCCAGCGCAGCGGGTTGGCCGGGTCGATTTTCCACGCAGTGAACAGGCCCGGCGTAATATCGGCCGGCTTGTCGGGGTTGTGTCGAAGATCCCAGTTCACCAGGGCGTCGTATGGGGGATAGCCAAGAAAGCGGTATCCCTCGAAACCATTATTCGGAATCCCGTGTGCGCTGGGCAGGTCCGCCGCGGTCATCGCGATCCGCAGCGTCCCGCCGGCGGCCGCGGATGCGGGCAACGCGGGAAGGGCTGCGCTGACAGCGATGCCGGTGAGTAATTCACGTCTAAGCATTCTGTTGATGGCCTCTCATGCCGTATCCGCGGCAGCGTGCTGCAAAGCCTGTGCCATGGCCGTCCTGTCCTGCCGGGGTCACATCCCGGCATCCCCGGGGCGGGCCCGCGGCACCCACGCCCCCGGGAGACGGTTACGGTAACGATGCGTGTATCGATGTGGCGTCTCTGCAATATGTCATACAGATCGGCTGCACCCGGCGTGGGCCCCGGATCGGCATGCGCCGCCGGGCGGCGGAGCAAAAGATCAACCAGCCGCCGGCCGACACAGGGAACGGCCTGGCTGCCCGGGTTCATCCTTGGGACGACTGCGCGTGCCTCAGCGATTGTCCGCGGCACTCCCGGCGCGATGAAGCCAATCCGCAATCGCCCACAATATGCCCTGCGCGCCCATATTATAGGCTTGTAGCCCCATGGTTAGCTTATTATTCGGACAATGTAGATGAACGGTCGTCAATAAAATCGCATTTCGGCAGATATTGGCTTCGGAAAGATCACATATTAACCATACCATCATCGACGGCGCGCTAGATGCGTCTAATTTCGTGCAATAGCACGTAAATCGTTCAAATAGCCCTGGACAGCAATTCCCGCTGTGCTACGACTCATGCCGATTGCTGCATCGCAGCATGTATCCGCACCGTCGCCATACCACCCAACCCTGGCATTGGGAGCTGTCCGACCGCATGCTTCTCTTCGCACTCCGACGCCTGTTTCAGGCGATCCCGATCCTGTTCGGCGTCTCCCTCGTCGTCTTCGGGCTGGTGCATATCGTGCCCGGAAACCCGATCGACATGCTGTTGCCGCCCGAAGCCTCACCCGAGGTCATCGCCCAGATGAAAGCCGCGTTCGGCTTCGACAAGCCGCTGTACATGCAATACCTGCTGTGGCTTCTGCGCGCCCTGCACGGCGATTTCGGCCTGTCGGTGTTCAACGCCACCCCGGTCCGGGGCCAGCTTAGCGCGGCGCTGCTGAACACCTTCGTGCTTGCCATTCCCGCCGGGGCACTCGGGTTTTCCATGGGCATCCTCTTGGGCATGGTGTCCGCGCTGTATCACGGGCGCTGGCCCGACAAGGTGTTCTCCGCCATTGCCACGGTCGGCGTGTCCTTGCCCCACTACTGGTGCGCCATCGTGCTGGTGCTGTTCTGCGCGGTGCTGCACGACTGGATGCCCGCACAGGGCATGGGGGACGACTCGCTGCCGCTATACGACCGGCTGCAATACCTTGTCCTGCCCGTCATCACCCTGTCGCTGATCCCAATGGGCGTCATCGGCCGTCTTGTCCGCGCGACCGTGCTGGACATATTGGGGCAGGATTTCGTCGGCGCGCTGTCGGCGAAGGGCCTGACGCGCTGGCCGGTGATCCGTCATATCGCCAGGAATGCCGCCCCGCCGGTTCTGGCTCTGATGGGCCTGCAATTCGGCTACCTGCTGGGCGGGTCCATCCTGGTGGAAACCGTGTTCAACTGGCCGGGGTCCGGCAACCTGCTGAACCTGGCGATCTTCCGCCGCGACATCCCGGTGTTGCAGGCCACGATCCTGGTGCTGGCGACCTTCTTCGTCATGCTCAACCTGCTGGTCGATATCGCCCAGGCGGCGATCGACCCCCGAATCCGTCGATGAACATCCGGCGTTGAACAAGGCACACGACATGTCCGATCTCACGATGGAGACGCCGCTCGTCTCCCGGCCCGATGCACAGGCCGCCCCCGCGCCCGGCTACTGGAAATCCGTCGGACAGCGGCTGCTGGCCGATAAGACCACCATGGCGGTGACGCTGGTGCTGTTGGGCATTCTGTTCATCACCCTGGGTGCGCCGCTGGTCACCCATTACGACCCCTACCACGGCAGCGTGCTCGGGCGCCTGAAGCCCATCGGCGCGCCGGGCCATTGGCTGGGCACCGACGAAACCGGTCGCGATCTGTGGACCCGGTTGTGCTACGGGGGGCGCCTGTCGCTGCTGGCCGCGATCATGCCGGTAACGATTTCGCTGCTCGTCGGCGGATTCCTGGGCATCCTGGCAGGATATGCCGGCGGCATCGTCGGCACGCTGATCATGCGCGCCATGGACGTGTTCTACGCCTTCCCTTCCATCCTGCTGGCCATCGCCATCTGCGGCCTTTTGGGCAACGGCCTGTCGAACTCCATCATCGCCCTGGCCGTGGTGTTCATTCCACCCATGGTCCGGGTGGCGGAGACGGTGACCACGCAGTCCCGCAACCTGGACTTCGTGGAGGCCGCCCGTGCATCCGGCACCACGACGCTGCAGATCATCCGCCACCATGTGCTGGCGAACGTCCTGGGTCCGATCCTGGTCTATGCCACCAGCCTGATCAGCGTCTCCATCATCCTGTCCGCCGGCCTGTCGTTCCTGGGGCTGGGTGTCACTCCGCCGCAGGCCGAATGGGGCCTGATGCTGAATTCGCTGCGTCAGGCAATCTATGTGCAGCCCTACGTCGCCGCCCTGCCCGGCCTGATGATCTTTGCCACCTCGATGTGTTTCAACCTGATGAGCGATGGGTTCCGCAGCGCCATGGATGTTAGGCTGAACAAATGAGCGCGTCCCTGAAGCAAGACCCCCACTCTCCTGACCCGCGTGATCGGGGCGGCCCGGCGCAGCCGCTGCTGATCGTCGATAACCTGCGCAAGCATTTCCCCGTCCACGGCGGGCTGCTGAACCGTCAGGTCGCCACGGTGCAGGCCGTCGATGACGTGTCGTTCTCCGTCCGCAAGGGCGAGACCCTGGGCATCGTCGGCGAATCCGGCTGCGGCAAGTCCACCACCGCTCGGTTGCTCATGCGCCTGATGGAGCCGGACGCCGGATCAGTGATCTTCGACGGCGACCCGGTGGGCGACAAGCGCGGCATTTCGGTCAGCGACATGCGCCGGCAGATGCAGATGGTGTTCCAGGACAGCTACACCTCGTTGAACCCGCGCATGACCATGGCCGAGAGCATCGCCTATGCGCCGCGCATGCACGGACTGGGGCGGAGGGAGGCGTACGACCGAGCGGAGGATTTGCTGTCGCGGGTGGGGCTGAACCCGCGGCAGTATGCGCGACGATACCCGCATGAGTTGTCTGGCGGCCAGCGCCAGCGGGTCAACATCGCCCGGGCGCTGGCGCTGGAACCGCGCCTGGTGATCCTGGACGAAGCCGTCGCCGCGCTGGACAAGTCCGTCGAGGCACAGGTACTGAACCTGCTGACCGACCTGAAACAGTCGCTGAACCTGACCTATCTGTTCATCAGCCACGACCTGAACGTGGTGGAGTATATGAGCGACCGGGTCATGGTCATGTATCTCGGCCGGGTGGTCGAGGCCGGGCCGGTGGAGTCGATCTACCGCCGTCCCCGGCACCCGTATACCAGGGCGCTGTTCGCCTCGAAGCCAACCCTGGACCCGGACCGGCGCACGACCGAGATGCCGCTGACCGGCGATCCGCCGAACCCGATCAACCCGCCCTCCGGCTGCCGCTTCCGCACCCGTTGCGCCTTCGCCCAACCACGCTGCGCGGAGAGTCTGCCGCCGCTCGCGGCCCCGTTCGACGGCGATACCGACGGCAGCCACCTCGTCGCATGCCACATCCCCGAGGCCCAATCAGCAAGCGCGGTGCATCATGGCTGACCCGGCAATCACCCCGGTTCTGCGGGTCGAGGACCTGACGGTTCGCTTCACCCGCCGCAACACCGATGTCGCCGCCGTGAATGGCGTCGATTTCTCGCTGAAGGCCGGCGAAACCCTGACCATCCTGGGCGAATCGGGCTCTGGCAAGAGTGTCAGCCTGAAGGCTCTGATGGGGCTGCTGCCCGCGTATGCCGGCATCTCGGGCAAGGTCTGGCTGAACGGCCAGGAAATCCTGGGCCTGCCCGCCGCTGCCCTGGCGAAACTGCGCGGCGGTGCGGTTTCGATGATCTTTCAGGAGCCGATGGCCGCGTTGGACCCGGTGTACACGATTGGCCAGCAGATCGCGGAAACCATCGTCCAGCACGAGGGCTGCGACAATCGCACCGCGATGAGGCGGGCGCTGGGCCTGCTGGAGCAGGTGAAGATCCCCTCGGCCGAACGCCGCCTGAAGAACTTCCCGCACGAAATGTCCGGCGGTATGCGCCAGCGGGCGATGATCGCCCTGGCTCTGGCATGCAAACCCAGCGTGCTGCTGGCGGACGAACCCACCACGGCGCTGGACGTCACGGTGCAGATCCAAATCCTGCTGCTGCTGCGGCAGTTGCAGGAAGAACTGGGCATGGCGATCGTGTTCGTGACCCACGATGTGGGTGCCGCCGCCGAAATCTCCGACCGCATCGCCGTGATGTATGCCGGCCGGTTCGTGGAGACCGGCACGACGCGGGAGGTGATGCGCCACCCGATGCATCCCTATACCCGGGGCTTGCTGTCTTCGACGGTGCATGGTGGCATGCGTGGGCGTGCGTTGGAGACCATCCTGGGCAGCCCGCCCAATCTGGCCGAACTGCCGCCCGGATGCGCCTTCGCGCCGCGGTGCCGGTATGCGGCCGATGCCTGCCGGCGGGATATTCCGGTGGTTACAACGGAAACGGGGGCGATGGCCCGGTGCGTACGGGCTGCTGAATTGATACCGGCTTAGCCGGCACAAAGGCGAACAGGGGCAGAGACATGAACGAAACCGACTTCAGCACGCTGGTCGATCAGACCGGCCTGACACTGACAGACGACCAGAAGCTAGTGCTGTTCAAAGCCTATCCCCTGTTCCAGGCGATGGTTGCCCGGGCGACACCGCCAATGCCGCGGGAAGCGGAACCTTCCGTCATGTTCACGCCGGAGGTGAAGTAATGGACTCGTTTCTCTCGATCGCCGAAGCCGGCAAGCTGATCGCGGCGAAGAAGCTGTCGCCGATCGAGCTGACCCGGCTCTGTTTCGACCGTGTCGCGAAGCTGGATCCCACCCTGCACAGCTTCCTGCTGCCCACCGAAGACCGAGCCATGGCGGAGGCGAAGGCGTCGGAGGCAAGGCAGATGGCCGGCGCGCTGAAGGGCGCGCTGGACGGCATCCCGATCGGCCACAAGGACATCTACAACACCGCCGGCATCCGCACGACCGCGCACTCCAAGCTGCTGGAACACAACGTCCCCACCGAGGACTCCGTCGTGGTGGGCAAATGGGCCGAAGCCGGGACGGTGATGATGGGCAAGCTGGCAACGCATGAGTTCGCCATCGGCGGCCCGTCGTTCGACCTGCCCTGGCCGCCGGCGCGCAATCCCTGGAACCCGGACCATTTCACCGCCGGGTCGTCCTCCGGCACCGGGGCCGCCGTCGCGGCGGGTCTGGTACTGGGTGGCACCGGATCGGACACCGGCGGGTCGATCCGCGGCCCGTCGGCGCTGTGCGGCATTGCCGGGATCAAGCCGACCTATGGCCTGTCCAGCCGGCGCGGCGTGCTGCCGCTGTCGCAGACCCTGGACCACACCGGACCGATGGCCTGGACGGTGGAGGACTGCGCGCTGCTGCTGCAAGGCATGGCCGGCTACGATCCGCTCGATCCCGCCAGCGCCAACCGCCCCGTTGCCAACTTCACCGCCGACCTGGGCAAAACCGCCCGCGGGCTGCGGATCGGCGTCATCCGCCACTTCCACGAAGTCGATCACCCGGTCAGCGCCGCGACCCAAAAGGGTATCGACGACGCGCTGGCCGTGTTCCGCGACCAGGGCGCCGAAATCCGCGACGTGAAGCTGTCGCCGATGATGGACTACAACGCCCCCGGCTGGCTGATCCTGACCGCCGAGGCCTATGCCGTGCATGAGCCGTGGATGAAGGAGCGCTTCAACGACTATGGCGCGCTGATGCGCGACCGGCTGGCATTCGGTGCCGTGCTGCGCGCGGCCGACTACATCCAGGCGATCCGCCGCCGCCGCGTGCTGTGCGAGGAGATGCGCGACGCGATGGCAAACCTGGACATCCTGATCACCGCCGCTGCCCCCGGCGAGGCGCCCCGGATCGACGAGGTGCCGAAATGGGCGATGCTGGAGAAACCCAACTTCACCATGCCGTTCAACGTCACCGGCCTGCCGGCGCTGAGCGTCTGCACCGGCTACGGTCAGGGCGGCCTGCCGGTCAGCATGCAGATCGTCGGGAAGCCATTCGCCGAAGCCACGGTGTTCCGGGCGGGACATGCCTATGAGATGGCAACGTCGTGGCGGGCCAGCCGTCCGCCGCTCGCCGCGTAGTGGATGCACCGCCATGAGCGACATCAAGTTCGAGGCCCGGGTCCGGGCGATCGGCCTGCGACCGGAACCCGGCGATCTTCCGCTGCTGGAGGCGCTGGTGAGAGACCTGGACCGCGCGGCGGCGATGCTGCGCGGTCCGCGGCCGTTCGCCGAGGAACCGCTGATCGCGTTCCGCCTGAGACCCGCTTAGACCGAACGCCGCCTAAGCGGCGGTGCCCAGATAGGCCTTGATCACCTCGGGGTTCTGGCGGACATCCTCCGGCCTGCCATCGGCGATCTTGCGGCCGAAATTCACCACCACGACCTTGTCGGAGACGGACATCACCAGGCTCATGTGATGTTCGACCAGCAGCACGGTGACCCCCTGCAAGTCGCGGACACGGCGGATCTGACCTTCCAGGGTGTGGACTTCATCGTGGTTCAGGCCGGCTGCCGGTTCGTCCAGCAGCAGCAGCTTCGGTTCGGCGGCCAGCGCGCGGGCCAGTTCCACCCGCTTGCGAATCGGGAACGGCAGGCCGGCCGAGACACGGTTGGTGAACTCCCCCAGGTTCATGAAATCGATCAGCTCCAGGGAACGCTCCCGCACCGCCTTTTCCTCCCGCCCGACCGAGGGCAGCCGCAGGGCGCTTTCGATGAAGCCGGCGCTGGTGCGGCTGTGGCGGCCGACCATGACGTTTTCCAGCACCGTCAGATGGTCGAACAGAGCCACGTTCTGGAAGGTCCGGCCGATGCCGATCGACGGGATGCGGTGGCGTGGCACCTCCAGGACCGACTGGCCCTCGAAACTGATTTCCCCGGCATTCGGCTGGTAAAGCCGGCTGAGGCAGTTGAACAGCGTGGTCTTGCCCGCGCCGTTCGGGCCAATCAGCCCGGCGATCTGGCCGGGCATGACATCGAATGACACGCTGTCCAACGCGATGACGCCGCCAAAGCGCAGCGTAATACCTTTGACAGACAACAGCGGTGTCGAGTGATCAGACATTGTATGGACGCTTCCTTCCCGGCAAGGGTCTGTACCGCTGGGCCGGCACTTGATACCCCAACACGCTCTACAGTGCGCAATGATGCCGCCCGGCGCAAGCACCCGATCACGAACCGCCAGCCGGCTTGCCGGACAGCGTGAACGGCCGCTAACGTTGGGGCATGTCCACAGTCCGTTTCGACCATATCCATCTGCGCTGCTCCGATCCCGAAGCGACCGCGCGGTTCTTCGAGACCATGTTCGGCGCGGAGGCGACACGCGGCGTCTATCCGCCCGGCACGCTGTACCCCGGCCAGGCTCGGATTATGCTGCGCGTGGGCGGACAGAAGGTGCTGATCGCGCCGACCCATCCGCACGACCCGATGACCCCTGCCCCGGCGTTCCCCTATTACGGGCTGGAGCATTTCGGCTTCACGGTCGAGGACCTGGACGCCACGGTCGCGGAGCTGCGGTCCAAGGGCGCCGAAATAGCGGTGGGGCCGGTAACCCGGGATGCCGGGGTGTATCTGGCGTTCGTGCGCGGGCCGGACGGGATCATGGTGGAACTGGTGCAAAAGCGCTCCGGCGTCTGACTGAAAGAGAGGATACCACCATGCAAAGACACCCATTCGGATCGCTGTTCCCGGTCTCTACCCTGACCCTGGGCGGCGGCGGGCTGGGGATGCTGTGGGGGGAGACGACGTTCGACGAATGCGTGGCGACCGTGCACGCGGCGGTGGCGGCGGGGATCAACCTGCTGGACCTGGCGCCCCGCTATGGCGACGGCAAGGCGGAAACCGTGGTCGGCGCCGCGTTCGGCGGGCGCATCCCCGAGGGGCTGCGGATCACCAGCAAGTGCAACCTGGGCAATCCGGCGCCCGAGCGTGTCTATGACATCCTGCGGGCATCGCTGGAGACGAGCCTGCGGCTGATCCAGCGGGACCGGCTGGATATCTTCTTCCTGCACTCCAACCTGGTGCCGGACGGGCATGCGATGTGGAACGCGCCGGATGTCAGCCGGCTGACTCCGCTGCCGTTGTTCCGGTCCCGGGTTCGGCCGGCGTTCGAGAAGCTGAAGCAGGAAGGGCTGATCGGCGCCTGGGGGCTGACCGGGATCGGACACCCCGATGCGATCATCGAGGTTCTGCATGAAGACCCGAAGCCGGCGGCGGTGCAGTGCATCGCCAACCTGCTGGACTCGCCGGGCGGGCTGAAGTTCTTCCAGGGACCGTCGAAGCCGCGCGAGGTCATGGCCGCCGCCCGGGCGAACGGCGTAGGGATCATGGGAATCCGCGCGGTTCAGGCCGGGGCGCTGACCGCGGCGATCGACCGCGATCTGCCGGCGGATCATCCGGAGGTGCGGGATTATGCCCTCGCCGCCGGGTTCAGGGCGTTGTGTGCCGAGATCGGGGAAGACCCGGCCATCGTGGCGCATCGGTATGCATTGGGGCTGGACATCGACACGTTGGTGCTGGGGGTGAAGAACCGCGCGGAACTGGCCGGGTGTGTCGCCGCGGCCGAGGCTGGACCGCTGCCCGCCGATCTTATGGCGCGGATCGATGCGACGGTGGTGCCCGACCGGTAGGTCCGCCGTAAGGGGGGTATTGCCCCTGACGGCGGTTGGCCTGCCCGGGGTTCGCGACGAAATAAACAAGTCGTTTGACGGGAGCCGCCGGCGTCTCATCGTCATGGCGGGCGCAGGCCCCGCGTCCATCGAATCGCTTATTTCGCCGCGTATCCTTAGCCCATTGTCTGCGCGGCGGACGGCGTAATCTCGTACATAACCCGTTCGTCCTTGGGGTTGTGCCAGGGGTACACGTCCTTATCGAGATACTTCTTCGCCAGGCTGTCGATATGGCCGATGGCGCCGTCGGTGGTTTGTCTGGTCACGGTGCCGCGGATCTGGATGTAGCGATAGGCATTGTCCGGATCGACGATCGAGAGCGCGACTTTCGAGCCTTCCGACATATTCCGAGCCTTGATGCGGCCCTTGGCGGTGTTCACGCGCACTTTGCCGTTGGTGTAGTCGAACCATACCGGCGTCACCTGCGGGGAGCCGTCGGGCTGTAGCGTGGCGATATGCGCCAGGGCTTTCTTTTCGGTCAGCAGGTCCAGGAAAGCAGCGGGAATTTCAGCAGCCATGGGCGGGATCCTTGATTGGGTTGGCGATGCATGGACAGGTTGGGATGCGGCAGACGTTCGGCAAGAAGCGCCGGGGCGTTATCGCCCGGCCTTTAGAGCAGGGCGCGTTTCGCCACGCCAGCCAGATAACCGGACGCGGCGGGCAGAATCGCGTCGTTGAAATCGTAGTTGGCATTGTGCAGGTCTCGCCCGCCGTCGGCCGGACCGTTGCCGATCCAAACGAAGGCGCCGGGGCGGTGGTCGAGGTACCAGCAGAAATCCTCGCCGGTCATGGCCGGCGGCAGGTCGCGGCGTACTGACAGGCCGGCAGTGGCGGCGGCCTCGGCGGCAAGGTCCCGTTCGGCCGGCGTGTTGGCGGTGACGGTGTTGCCGGGCGGGATGTCCACCTGAACGGCGACGTCGAAACTGTGTGCGACGCCGTCGGCGATGCGGCGGATGGTTTGCTGCATTGCGTCGCGGGTGGTGTTGTTCAGGGCGCGCATGGTGCCGCGCATGATCGCTTGGTCGGAAATCTGGTTAGCGGCGGACCCGGCCTGAATCGTGCCGATGGTGACGACGGCGCTGTCCAGCGGATCGACCGAGCGGGAGACGACGGATTGCAGCGCCAACAGCAAATGGGCGGCGGCGACCATGGGATCGCGCGTCAGGTGCGGCAGGGCGGCGTGGCCGGAATGGCCGGTGATGGTGAAATACAGCCGGTTGCCGGCAGCCATGACGGCGCGGTCGTGGACGGCGACGGTGCCGGCCGCCAGCCCCGGCCAGTTGTGGTAGCCGAAGATGCGTTCCATCGGGAAACGGTCGAACAACCCGTCGGCGATCATGCTTTTGGCGCCGCCGCCGCCTTCCTCGGCTGGTTGGAACACCAGTTGCACGGTGCCGGACCAGTCCGGGTCTTGTGTCAGCAGGGCGGCGGCACCGAGCAGGGAGACGGTGTGGCCGTCGTGTCCGCAGGCATGCATGACGCCGGGGTTGTTGGAGGCATGCTGGACGCCGCTGGTTTCGTGGATCGGCAGGGCGTCCATATCGGCGCGCAGGCCCACCGATCGGTTGGATTGCCCCCGGCTGATGGTGCCGACGACGCCGTGGCCGCCGATGTTTGCGGTGAACGGGATGCCGAGCTCCGTCAGGCGTTGCTGGACGAAGGCAGCGGTGTTGGCCTCGTGCAGGGTGAGTTCGGGGTTGGCGTGAAGGTGGCGCCGCCAGCCGGTCAGCCTGTCGTGGAGGGATTTATCCATGGTGGCTCCGGCTTGGTTGGGTTTCGGCGATGGTATCGTAAGGTTAGGATGTTGGAGAGGGGCAGTCGATCCCAGGGATGTCTAATGGATGTCTCGTTGGGCGTTTGACGGGACATTTTGACGGTTTTTAGTACATTTCCGTTTTTTTGGGATGTTCAGGCCGCCGCTATTGGATGCCGTCGCTCCAGAAGCCGGGCTGCCCGATCTGCTGGGGAGTCTGGACGAACTTCACGAACGCATTCCTATCGTAGCCGAGTGCCGCGAACCGCGCGATCAGCGCGTTGTAGTCGGCGTCGGGAATGGTTGGCGTGCGGGCGTAGATCCAGCCGAGTTTACGGTTTTGCTCGCCGAACAGCACATAGCGATAATCCGGATCGGTGTAGAGTACCAGGAACGGGAGATTGACCGGCCACATAAGCTGAACCCGCCAATGGGCGTTGTTGGTTCCCGGACGCACCCAGTCATGCACGGTGAAATGGCGCAGAGGCGCCTGGAAACTGCCTGTCCTTTCGTAGAAGTCCTCCTGGATGTCGCCGTCCTGGCGCCTGGAATAGACGTCGTACGGCGCGACCATGGATTTTTCGAAGCTGTTGGGGATGGTGGCGATCAGGAACCAGCCGCCGTACATGCGGTCCATATCCACGTTGGCGAGTGGAATCGGGGGGCCTTCGTCCAGGCCGAGAAAAGCACATCCGGACAGGCCCGCGCCGGCGGCGGCAAGGACCAGCGCGGCAATTCCGAGCGCGACGAGCCGGCGTGAAAGGCGGGGCAAGGTGGGCTAACCTCCGTCCGGCTGCGGGTGGGGGTAACGGAATTTTGTGCGGGGGGTGTCACCGCAAGATTGAAATGACACCCCCGGGCGCAAGGTTGAAATGGCACCCTGTCTGCTGGCCGGTCTTTGCCGCGAAACGGCATGACTGCCGCTGCTGCCGGTCGCGGATGAGGCGGTTATTCGCGGCCGGGGAGAGTTTGACCGTC
>JAKBCJ010000572.1 GCA_021807975.1 Pseudomonadota bacterium
GACGGGGACGCGGCGGGTGTGCGTTCGCTCTTCGCCGACGGCGCGGCGTTCGACGCGTGGCTGGAACGGTGGCGGGACCGGTTGGCGGGCGAGGAAGCCCCGGCGGCGGCGATGCGGACGGTTAATCCGATCTTTATCCCGCGCAACCATCTAGTGGAGGCGGCATTGGCCGCTGCCGTGGAACGGGGCGATTTCCAGCCGTTCGAGGCTCTGCTGGGCGTGCTGGCTCGGCCGTTCGACGACGATCCGGCGCTGGCGCTGTACGCGACTCCGCCGAGGGAGGAGGAGAGGGTGCTGCAGACGTTCTGCGGGACGTAGCGCACGCACCGGGGTCACCGCCCGGCCCAACCGGCAGGCCCAACCGGCAGCCCCAATTGGCAGAATAAGCTGGCGGCGCCGGTTCTGTGATCACGGATGTGGAAGGCCATCGGATACACTCCATGACCGTCGCATCCCCATCGCGCGGGATGCACCAGCCGCGGGAACCATCCCGGCCTTGTCCCTTGGCTGACACCGACGATATCGCGGTGCTAGAGTCCCTTTCGACCAGACAGCCGGAGACATCATGCCAGCCGATGCCATCGCCACCGACGCCGCGCCGAAGGAAATCCGGCTGGCCGATTACGCGCCGCCCGCATTCCTGATCGACACGGTGGATCTGACCTTCCATTTGAACGAAGACGCAACCACGGTTGTCTCGCGCCTGTCGGTGCGGCGCGCGGGGGCCGAGACGTCGCTGCATCTGGACGGGGAGGCGTTGACGCTGACCAGCGTCACCCGGGACGGTTTGCCGGTCGAACCCCGGATCGTGGCCGGCGGACTGGTCATTGACGACATGCCGGATGCCTGCGTGCTGGACATACGAACGGTGATCTCGCCCAAGGCAAACAGTGAGCTCAGTGGCCTGTACGTTTCGGGTGGCAACTATTTCACCCAGTGCGAAGCGCAGGGGTTTCGCCGCATCACCTTCTTCCCGGATCGGCCCGATGTGATGTCGCGCTATACCACGACCATCATCGCCGACAAGGCAGCGTGCCCGGTGATGCTTTCGAACGGCAATCCCGGGGCGCTGACGGACGCCGGCAACGGGCTGCACCAGGTCACATGGACCGATCCGCACCCAAAACCGTGCTATCTGTTCGCGCTGGTGGCCGGCGACCTTGTTTCCGTCCACGACGGGTTCGTCACCCGCTCCGGCCGCAACGTGGAGCTTGGCATCTACGTTCGCCGCGGCGACGAGGATCGTTGCGATCACGCGATGCGATCCCTGAAGGCGTCGATGTCGTGGGATGAAGACGTGTTCGGGCTGGAATACGATCTGGACGTTTTCAATATCGCCGCCGTGTCGGATTTCAACATGGGGGCGATGGAGAACAAGGGCCTGAACGTATTCAATACGAAATATGTTCTGGCCCGCCCGGAAACCGCGACGGATGTCGATTACGAGGGCATCGAAACTGTGATCGCGCATGAGTATTTCCACAACTGGACGGGCAATCGTGTGACGTGCCGCGACTGGTTTCAGTTGTCGTTGAAAGAAGGTCTGACGGTTTATCGCGATCAGGAGTTCTCGGCCGATCAGGGTAGCCGAGCGGTGAAGCGGATAGGGGATGTGCGGGGGTTGAGGGCGGCGCAGTTTCGCGAGGACGCTGGTCCCTTGGCGCATCCGGTGCAGCCGGCCAGTTATCTGGCGATCGACAACTTCTATACTTCGACGATTTACAACAAGGGCGCCGAGGTCATCCGCATGATGGCCACGATCATTGGCCGCGCGGCATTTCGCCGCGGCATGGATTTGTACTTCCAGCGGCATGACAATCATGCGGTGACCATCGATGACTTCGTGCAGGCGATGCAGGATGCCTCGGGCGTCGATCTCACGGATTTCAAGCTGTGGTATCATCAGGCCGGCACGCCGGAAGTATCGATGGAGGATGCGTACGATCCGGCGACAAAGCGTTACACGCTGATTTTGCGCCAGACGACGAAGCCGACGCCGGGCCAGCCGGTGAAGAAGCCGCAGGTCATTCCGGTGGCGATGGGTCTGCTTGATGGCAACGGTCAGGAACTGGCGACGCGGCTGGCGGGCGAAGCCACCGCCGTAACGGGCACTCGGGTGCTGCTGGCGACCGAGGCGGAAAACCGTTTCGAATTCGTCGATGTTGCCAGCCCGCCGGTGCCGTCGCTGCTGCGGGATTTCTCGGCACCGGTGAAGCTCTCGGGGCTGACGTCGGATCGCCTGCGCTTCCTGGCCGCGCACGACACCGACCCGTTCGTGCGCTGGGAATCCGGCCAGCAGTTCGCCACCGCGGCGTTGCTGGAGATGGTGGCCAAAATTCAGGCTGGCGAGGAACCCGCCATCGATCACGCGCTCATCGAAGCGGCCGCCGCGGCACTGGATCAGGAACCGGCCTTCGCCGCCGAGGCGCTCTCGCTCCCTGGCGAGGCCACGTTGGCCGATCGAATGGATGTCGTCGATGCGGATGCGATCCATACGGCGCGCGACAGGGTGCGCGCCGCCATCGGGCGCGCATTGGCCGACCGGCTGCGGTCCATATATGACGCGCTGACCGACCATGAAGGCTACTCGATCGACGGGCCGGCGATTGGCCGCCGGTCCTTGCGCAATGCCTGCCTGGGCTATCTGGTCGCCAGCGGCGACACACAGGCAGTCGCGCTGGCCAAGGCGCAGTTCGACGCTGGCCAGAACATGACCGACGTGCTGGCGGCGCTGGGCATACTCTCCGGCGTCGATTGCAAAGAACGGACGGACGCGCTGGCTGCATTCTATGCGGCATGGCGGAACGATCCGCTGGTGCTGGACAAGTGGTTCGGCATCCAGGCGCTGTCCCCGCTGCCAAACACCATCCAGGCGGTCGAGGCCCTGAAGCGCCACCCGGACTTCGATCTGCGCAACCCCAACCGGATACGCGCGCTGATCAGCAACTTCGCTGGCA